>NZ_JBQEPF010000013.1:0-96346 GCF_052045575.1 Bacillus sp. 22190
TCTAAAAAGTGTTCTTCTACAAAGGTGTCGCCGCCAAAATTTGTATCATCAAGTGTCCCAGAAACACCTTCATGAAAGGCTTTTTGTTTATCAATGAAACTAATAAACATGTCCACATTTCCGGCGAGTTCTTTGTAGAAGCTTTTAATGTTATCGGCACCTTTTCCAGTGAAGTCGTCACCGAGATTGGCAACACCTTGAAGTGCCTTTTTTAAATCTATCATTTGTTCACGGAGTTCCTGATAGTGTTTTGCCCTTGTATCCATGACACTGGTTAGTGCTTTTGCATCAAGTATCTTGCCCAGATTAAGCCACTCCCTCCATTATTGATCATAAAGTCTATTTTACCGTGACCTCCAAAACGGAAAAATAGGCTAAATGACACAAAAAATGGAATGAACTCTCTATTCAATTTACCCTCTAATTTGGATAAACGAGTTTAACAATTGTAGAGATATAGAAAAGGCCAGACAGTTCATTATACTCTGTCTAGCCACATGTTCACGTTACTTATAGTCATTGATTGGTCCTTTATCCATCAAAACATCGATCTCATTTGAATATTTCATTTTTAACTTCGGTCTACGCTCAGAGTTTGGTTTACTGTAAAGCTCTAGTGGATGGATGATCACGCCATCATTTGTGTTTTGAAGAATACCTGGAACACAAGAATAAATTCGATCATTGTCATTTGCATGTTTCGCGTGAATCGTGACAGACGTTCCTTGATGATTATCGATACTCATAGACACTCTATATCTATAGAAAGAACCTGTTCCATTTGATTGAGCAGAGTAAACAACGGGTACCACCGCAAGGATATCATCATTTAACCTTAGTTTAATGACTTCTGTTTTCATTGATTCACGATCTCTACCGACATCTCCCATATGCTCAACAGCCCCGTTACCGTAACTTTTAAGCGCGGGAACACCTTTTGCGCCAAACATGGCCACATCTATTTGTTTTCCTGACTTCGTATAGACCAATGCGTAAATATCATAATCGGTTCCAGACTCCCAAGATACTGTAGCCGTAATCTCTGGTGTTTTTTCAATGATGATCGGTTTATGACCTTTGTCTAGACTAATTTTACCTTGAACTTTCTCTAAGCTAATAGGTGCAGCGACTTTCTCTTTAGCGGCTGTGTTCATTGGAGCAGGCTCATTAATTTGTTTTTCAGAAACCATTGGAGGAGGTGTAGAAACATCCTGTTCATCAGGTTCAACCTCTACCCCATAAAGCTTGCATAGCCCTTCCAATCCAGAATCGAAGCCACGCCAGATGGATCGTGCTTTCGTTTCACTATTTCTTATGTATAGCTCTACTACGACAATACCCTTTTCATTTGTAAAGCTTACTGGTGTTAGGTATAGGACCTCATCACCTGTTCGAATTTCTGCTTGCAGATTCTTCACATGAGAAAAGCCGATGCCTCGATCCTCTGTTAGTGTAATAGCCATCTTTGTGATTCCGACAGGCACTTTGCTCATATCAAAATTCAATTGATGTCTTTTCAACTGATCTGATATCTCTGCTGGTAAAAGTGTTGCGACACCCGTAGTACTCTCCGGCTGATTGTAAAAAATAATACCATTATCTCCTTGAACTAGATTTGAATCTGTTAAGAGAAACGCCGTTAAAGAAATATCAATTGCAGATGACACTTCATAACTGATGGATAATTGCCCCTTTGGAGAGTTTAGTACGGTATTGGCACCCATTTGCAGAGTTTGATTCATTTCAACAACTCCTATTCTTTATCTACCATTTATCGTTTTTATAGACCAATTATACCAAATAGTGCAATAGAACCTATTAATATCTTTCTCTTTTTTCATCTATGCAATGATATGAGACAATGCCACCTAAAAACAAACTACTCTCGAAAGGAGAATCAATGTGTATAAAAAAATCATCCCAGCTGTTACAGTGATATTCGGTTTTTGGATTCTTCTTCAATTAGCATTTAGTATCAATGTCTTCCACAATCCAATGAATTATTTTATTGTGATCACTCTCTTTTTTCTTTGTATTCAGGCCACATTGAAGCATAGGAAATAAAAAAACCCGAACAAGCGCATCCCACGCTCATCCGGGCCAGTCATTTCTTTATTACACTTCTTCACCATTCGTTGCGATGACGTTTTGATACCAAGTAAACGAATCTTTTTTAAGACGCTTCATTGAACCATTACCTTCGTTATCACGGTCAACATAAATCATGCCGTAGCGTTTTTTCATTTCACCGGTTGTGAATGACACGATATCAATGATGCCCCAAGGTGTGTAGCCGATGAGGTCCACACCGTCATATTCAATCGCTTTTTTCAGTGCTTGAATATGAGAAGCGAGATATTGAATTCGCTCTGGGTCATGAATAGAGCCGTCTTCTTCCACTTGATCAATGGCACCAAAGCCATTTTCCACAATGAATAGCGGGATTTGATAGCGATCGTAAAAACGATTCAATGTATATCTTAAGCCTGTCGGATCAATGGACCAGCCCCAGTCACTTGATTTGATATACGGATTTTCCACACCATGTGGCAGTGCTCCATTGACAATGTCTCCGTTGTGATCAGATACCACATCGCTTTTGACCGTTGTTGACATGTAGTAGCTAAAGCCAAGGTAATCTACTTTTCCTTTTCTTAAGCTTTCTTCATCGCCTTCTTCAAAAGGAATGTGATAGCCTTCGCGTTCAAATTCTTTTAACGCGTAGCTTGGATAGTAGCCACGCACCTGGACATCTGGGAAGAAATAGCGCTGTCTCATATATTCTTCTGCCAGCATGACATCCTCTGGGTTTGAGGAATATGGATAAATTGGCACGTGGGACACCATCGCTCCAATTTGAAAGGACGGATTGATCTCTTTTCCTTTTGCCACTGCCCATGCACTTGCAAGCAATTCATGATGTCCCGCTTGATACATGACTTCTTTGGCATTTTCGCCTTCTTTGACAGATACCCCTGAATTTGTCCAAAGGAACAACGGGTTGTTGACGTCCATTTTGTTATTGATTTCATTAAATGTCATCCAGTACGTGACCTTGTCCTTGTACCGATCGAAGCATACTTCCGCAAATTTCGCGAAATATTCAGCGACTTTTCTGCTTCGGAATCCGCCGTATTCTCTTGCCAAATGAAGGGGCATTTCAAAGTGAGACAACGTAATGACAGGCTCGATTCCATGTTTAATCAGTTCATCAAACACATCATCATAAAACTGTAAGCCTGCTTCATTCGGCTCTTCTTCATCCCCTTTAGGGAAAATTCGGCTCCAGCCGATCGATGTTCGCAAGCATTTTAATCCCATTTCAGCAAACATGGCGATATCTTCTTTGTAACGATGGTAGAAATCAATGGCTTCATGGTTTGGATAAAAAGTTCCTTCTTCTATCGTTTCCGTGATCTGTCTTGGTACACCATGAGCACCTGCTGTCATCACATCTACAACACTCGGCCCTTTGCCAGCTGCATTCCATCCACCTTCGAATTGATGAGCGGCTAATGCCCCGCCCCATAAGAAATCTTTTGGTAAAGTCATTATCTATTCCTCCTATTTCACAATTGTCATCATGACGTCAGTTGGCTGACATGTCGAACGTTTCTCTACAATCACATCTTCGTATGCTTGGGTATTGGTAATGATAACAGGTGTGATTGTTTGTAATCCTTTGCTTTCAATTGCTTCCTGATCAAATGTCATCAACAAGTCACCCTTTTTCACCTTGTCGCCTTCTTTGATATTGAGTGTAAATGCCGATCCATCTAGAGAGACCGTATCAATTCCTACATGAACAAGTAACTCCACCCCAAATTCAGAACGCAGACCAATCGCATGTTTTGTTGGTGCAAGCATGACGACACTGCCATCAAACGGTGCAAACAGTTTGTTATCGGTCGGATGAATGGCAAAACCTTTCCCCATCGCCCCAGAGCTAAATACGGCATCTGGCACTTCAGATAACGAAAGCACCTTTCCTGTAAGTGGAGCCGTGATCATTTCTTCATTGTTCATAGAAGTATTTGCCGTTTCTCCGTCTTGATCTTTAAGAGGTGTTTCACCAGCTGACTGTTCTACTGTATCTTCTCCATATCCGAACATTTGAATAAGCACAACTGGTAAAATCAGCGCAATGGCCACACCAATCAAAATACCAATGATAGACGTTGGATAATCTGCACTGATTCCGTTCACAATCGTCAACGGACCCGGCAGCCCTGCATATGCAAAGTAATAAGGCGTAAAGAAGCTGGCCACAATGGCACCGACCGCTCCAGAAATACACCCGAAAATAAACGGCTTTTTAAAACGTAAGGTGACACCGTAAATCGCAGGCTCCGTAATACCGAAGAGTCCTGTGATTCCAGCTGAAACCCCAACTTTCCGTGTTTCCCGATTTCTTGCTTTTAAAATAACTCCCAGCACCGCACCGACTTGAGCGATAACAGCGATGGTTTGATATGCCTGAAAGGAGTCTCGTCCATATTGTTCAAAGTTCGCAAGTACCATTGGCGTGATGCCCCAGTGAACACCGAAAATCACGAGTACTTGCCAGAAACCGCCGATAATGGCCCCTGCCAGAGCTGGTACATTTTCAGCTAAGACATTGTATCCGTTTGCAATCCCATTTGCACCTGCTGTCGAAAGAGGACCGATTAATAGAATGGTTAACGGAACCATGACGACCATACATAGAAATGGGACAAATAGCGGTTTGACAACCTCATGAATTCGTTTGTTTAAGAATTTTTCTACATAAGAAAGAATCCATACTAAGAAAAGCGGTGGCAAGACGGATGATGTATAAACCGTTTCAGATAACGCAATCCCTAAAAAGGTCACACCTTCCCCTGATGCTACACGTCCGGCAATCTCTGTCCAAGCTGGACTGACAAGTGCTGCTGTACAAGCAACCGCGATGTACATATTCGTTTTGAAATGCTTGGCTGCAGTTATCGCAATAAAAATAGGCAGGAACGTAAACGGTGCCCAAGAAATAAAGCTAAACACTTCATAAGTGCCTGTTTTCGAGAAGCTTGGAAATATCAAATTTATTAAGATAAGTGCACCTTGCAAAATACCAGCTGCGGCTAAAATATACACAAATGGCGCAAACACAGCGGACATGGTCGCAATGACCCGATTCAGTATCGTTCCTTTGTTTTCATTCGGCTGATCATCATCCGACGTTTGGAGCTGAACAAGGTTGAAAAAATGCTCATATACCTCACCTACATGCTGACCGATCACAACCTGAAACTGACCACCGTTTTCCACCACTGTAATGACTCCAAGCATGGCGTTGACTGCTTCTTTTGCCTTTGGATTAGAACGCTTCAACACCAAACGCAGCCTCGTGGCGCATCTTGCGGCACTCACCACATTTTCTTCTCCGCCAACTGCTTCTAAGATGTCTTCTGCAAGCTTTTGATAATCCCTCACTTTTGACATATAAAACCCCCCTTTATCACTACTAGTATATGTACATTATAATTATACCGGTACAATTTATCAATACATATATAATTTTATTTTGCATATCAAAGAGAAATCGGGATGTGCTATAATACAAAGACAATAAATCGTGAAAACAAAGAGGAATGGCTATGTTAAAGTATCAACAAATTGCGAGCGATATTGAAAAATATATTGTCACACATGAGCTGCAGCAAGGAGACAAACTTCCTGTGCTTGAGACTCTTATGAATCAATTTGCTGTGAGCAAAAGTACAATTATCAAATCATTAGATTTACTCGAAAGAAAAGGGATTGTCTATCAGGTGAGGGGCAGCGGCATCTTTGTGAGAAGGCACAGGCGCAAAGGCTATATCAGCCTTTTATCCAACCAAGGATTTAAAAAAGATTTAGAGGAATTTCAACTGACATCAGAAGTTCTCACGTTAGTTACCGTCAAACCGCCAGAAGAAGCTGCGCTGAATTTAAACATTGAACCAGATGAGGATGTTTTCTACCTTAAACGCATTCGTTACATCAATGGACAAACTTTATGTTTAGAAGAGTCCTATTACCGGAAAACCATTATTCCTTACCTCAACACAGAAATTGCAGCCGATTCTGTTTTTAAATTCATTAGTGAAGGCCTTGGTCTTAAAGTGGGCTTTTCTGACATGTACCTGCAAGTTGGCAAACTAAACGAAACTGAAGCGAAGCACCTCGGACTTAAGCAAAATGATCCTGCTCTTCGCGTCGAAACCGTCTTTCATCTCACAAACGGCCAGCCCTTCGACTTCTCGAAAATCACATATAACTACATGCAATCCCAATTTTTTATTCAGGCGAATAATTATTATGGGTGATGAAAGGAAAAAGCCCCTCATTTTTGGGGAGCTTTTTTTAATGCTGGTATCATTTGTAGTAGTTATAGTCATTGAATGTTGCGATCATATCTTCTTGTGTCCCTTTTTTCCCACGATTCGTATTAAAATATAACGTTCCGTCATCGAAATCAACAGCTTCTATCTCAAAAAGAGTAAATGCACTGCTCGTTATTCGGAAAGATAGGTCATTTCTAGTAAACAACTCTTTTGAAAAATCTTTTGTTGTTCCCTTTTGCTCTTTGATCATTTGGTTGATATTTAACGGATACGTGAGAATAACACTCACATTAGAAGCTCCTCCGTTGGGATCTGGCTTAGATAAAGGGACATATAATGTTCCTTGGTAAAAAGAAATTCCTTGAAGAATGTACTTCGAAACATCTACCACTGATTGATGGATCACTGCTTTTGTATAATTTAATGTAAATGTGGCCTCATACTCAAATTTTCCTGTTTGATCATTAAAATCTCCAATGAAAAAGCGATTGCCAGACCTCACAATAAATTTGTCTGCTCCAACAGAATACGTGATGCCGCTAACTGATAAATTCGTTCCCTGGTACTGAAGGACATAGGCTTTAGCCACTTTGTATGTACTTTTTTTCGTGTTCACTTGTAGCTTCACGATCTTTTTTACATACTTGACACCATCGGTCATAGGGGCTACATAAATACTAACTTGCTCATCTCCTTTTTGGGCTTTGACAGCTAAGTCATTGGCATGTCCTAAATCATAGCTAGTACTATTCGTGTCAGAGTTTTTAAGAAGCTTCACTGTTCTATTGCTTGACGAGCTGTTCATTTTAATAGAGTACAATTGTGTCAGCTGGGTTGAAGTATTTATTTTTGCAGCATAAATCATGTTATTGTTACGGTCGACACACATTCCTTGCATAGAGGTGTAGAATCCAGAGCCTGACATTCCAGTATACGTTGTATATGTGTTGAAATAACCGGATTGAGCTTGAACACTTGAAGACCACATACTGCAACAAAAGATAATAGCCGTTAGGACGACATATTTTATTTTTTTCAAGATTGGCACCACCCTATGATTGGAGTTATTTTGAAAATACGATCTGAACATAAAATCGTCACCCTTAAAATGAATGACGATTGTTATAGAAATTAAGTGTGATCATTTATTAGGAAAATCTACTTTTCAGCCTTAAACGTCTTTACTATCTTACTACTCTCTGACATTCCTTTTCCTGTAACGGTAACGTAGATCTTACCGCCCTTAGCGCCTAGTTGTTTGATGGTCACCTTTACAACCTTACCTTTAGAGACCGTTGACTGACCAATTAATTTTCCTGATTGGTTATAGATTTTGACAAGGTCCTGTTTCGATAATTTACTAACGGTGATCACGTCATTTTTCTTCTTGTTGTTGACGATGTTGATTTGGCTGCCTTTTAATGCAGAGGATGGCTCACCTTTAAAAGAAACAGCCTGTTTTCCGCTTTCCAACATCTTGTCACTGCTTCGTGTAACAAATACTTTTCCGCTCTTAGCCCCAACTTGTTTGACGTACAATTTGATGGATGAACTGTTAGCCGGTTTTGATGCGGCTAGTAGTTTGCCGTTTGTTGAATAAACTTTGATGACGTCTTTTTTCTTAAGCTTACTCACTGTAATGACGTCATTTTTATTTTTAAGATTATTGATTTTGATCTGGTTGACTTTTAGAGCGTCTGCTTTTTCACCCTGATAGCGAATTGGTACTCGATTTCCCTCTTTTAGACCAGGTTCTTTCATGCTGATATAAAGCGTTCCACTTGTTTGACCCAATTGTTTCATGGAAATCGTCATGTTCGAGCTCGATGCAGTTTGCTGCGCAATCGCTGTTCCACCAGAAGCTTGTTTAAAGATTTTGATGACGGATTGTTTTTTGATTCCTTTTATCGTCACCGTATCGTTTTTACCTTTATTGTTCGTCACCTTCACTTGGGATGCTGCAAGTGGAGATGTGACGATTTTTTTGACGGTTACGACTGGGAGGGAAACCTTCCTCTTCCCGCTTTGCAACGTGATCGTTACTTTAGAACCTTTTGTTAATTTTCCCGTTTTTAATTTAAAATTTTTCCCTGGGGTGATTGGAAATGGGCCATATTTCTTTTTTGTGGAACTTGTGCTGAGCTTGGACATGGCTTTTATTGTGCTATTTGTAGAATCTGATTGTACTTCTACAACAGCATTAGACCCAAAGGTGCTGAAACCATTAATTGTATCACTCGAATCATCTATATCTTCTACATAAACTTTCTGTACATCTTCTTGAGATTGATCTGTTTCACTTGGGTTATCTGCCATGAACGTCTTTACTGTAATTAAGTCACCACCGATTAATTTTGAAACAGGAACGTCATAGACGCCATTAGAGTCTGTCTGACCTTCTCCAATTACTCTGCCTTCTCCATCTAAAATATGAATTATACTTTCAGGAGCTGCGGTCCCACCCACTGAAGTTGAAAGCTGAGTAAATGGATTAATAGTTGGAGTTGTTGCTGTAATTTGGAAGATCTTTTCATGCAAAGCATTATTATAAGAGGGTTCTATCACTTGAAAATAACTTTGATCTAATGCTTTGATGGTGTTTTTGTCTACACTCAATTCAAAGTTGCCATCATCATCAGCAGTAAGCGTTTGAATGACTTCCTTTTGTTTTTTAAAAATAATCTTTGCATAAGGAATTCCCGTTTTGCCTTTAACAGATTTAGACCATTTTGTTGTAGGAATAAGTGAAATCTGCTTAGGATTAACAATTTTTTTGTAAACGTCGATATTGCTGCCAGTCGTCATTTTCACTGTTAGGAATGTGCCTGCATTTAGAACAGGAAGCTTTAAATGAATGGCATCATTAAATGTTCCTGAGGCAATCACTTTACCATCTTTCATGACCTCTACTTTTGTGTTCTTCACAGTTTTCCCCGTTAGCTCCTGAGAAGTATCATATATCGGATCTAATGAGGTAAACGATTCCTTGAAAACATACACTTTGTTTGAAGAAAGCTTTGTCCCATTTTGGTCATAAGTATCTAGCTCTATCGTTTGGCCTGAACTAAAATTTGAAGAGAACAACTTAAAGTTTCCGTTACTATCTGCTGTTGCGTAGTGCATATATTTAGATTTCCAATTAGCAGGAACACCCCAATCTGCAAATGCGACAATCGCATTTGGCGTTGTTTTACCCGTCAAATAGTTATCACCATATTGATAACGATCAACCGTTGTTTTCGTTCCACCCTCTGCGGCACTTACATTTTCTTGTATATTCAAACTCAACATCATCATACAAAGAATAGAAGCTACTACTTTCAGGACTATTTTCATAAAGATATCCTCTCTTTTCCTATTAATGTTTTTATATACAAATATTATACATTTTAACCAATATAGGTACAAGGTTTAATGTTAAGCCTAAAGACTTATAAAAATCCATATTCATAGATATACAGAGTGATTTCGATCGTTTTTTCATCTTACATGAACAATTCCAATTCATCACATTCAAAAGATTCATTTTACGAATGCATCCTACACACTTATGATGAACATAACAACATGTTTAGGAGGATTCGTCAGATGAAAGATATTAGAGTGTATCATGTCGATGCGTTTACAACTGAGAAATTTGGAGGTAATGCCGCTGGGGTGGTGTTGGATGGGGGATGGTTAACGGAGGATGAGATGCAAAATATCGCCAAGGAGTTGAACTTACCCGAATCCGTTTTCTTGCTGCCGGCACATGATGAGAAAGCTGATTATCGAGTGAAATATTTCACTCCAACGGAAGAGGTCAATTTCTGCGGGCATGCGACGGTTGGGTTGACTTGGCTTTTAGCGACGGAGCTAGGGATGGCTAAAGAAAAATCAGGGGTTGTGTTAGAAACAAAGATCGGCCATGTTCCCGTTATATGGCACGAGGAAAATGGCAAAGTTGTGGATGTGGAGATGACACAGGTCACGCCAAAGACGCGAGATTTTATCATCGATGTAGAAGAGCTTAGTGACATGCTCGGTATAAGCAGTGACAGGATTGATCCATCCTATCCTATAAAATTAGCAAACACCGGAAACTGGCATCTCCTGGTTCCGCTGAAACACCAGGATGACATTGATCAAGCGGCACCAAACTTAGCAGCTTTAGGGAAAATGAATAAAGCGCAGGGTATCACAACGACTCATCTTTATACGTTTCAATCCACAAAGGACTGTGATCTTTATACAAGGGATTTTGCACCTGGCATTGGTATACCCGAAGATCCTGTAACGGGAGCAGCAAACGGAGCATTAGCCGGATATCTGTATTTGGAAGGGATCATTCCTCAGCAAGAAATCACTCATCTGCGCATTGCTCAAGGTGATGCCATCGGCAGACCAGGATTGCTTCGTATCACGGTCATTCCGAATGAAGCAAAGCCGGTGATTAAAGTTGCAGGTGCAGCGGTTATTACCATTCGCGGGGTAATAACGCTATAAATTGATCAGCTTGAATAGAGACTCTCGTTCAAGCTGAATCTATTTAAAATGATCTTTGACCACTTCAATCCATCTTTTAGTAGAGGGAGAGGCTGCGTTAAAAGATTTAAACGCCATATTGATTTCGCGATAAACACTGGTCTCAAGTGGAATTACGTTCGCATGAGGCACCTGAGGCGGCAAAATCAACTTCGGAATGATCGTGAGCCCAAGGCCTTCCTGAACCATAGAGATGAGCGTATTGTTGTCCCCAATCTCAAATAAAACATGGGGTTTTACGCCGCTTTCTTTTAATAATTTCTTAATGAGTTGATCACAGCCCGCTTTTGGCATAATAAATGGTTCATCTTGGAACGAAGCCACTTCCATCACCTTCTTTGTATGGAAACGATGACTCTCTTGCATGAGCACTACCAATTCATCTTGAAACAGTGGAACAGTTTCCAAATCTCTAGATGGCTGTGTTAAAAACCCAAGATCAACTGTGCCAGACGCGATCCACTCTTCAATCTCTTCATAGCCGCCTTCGTATAACTCCAATTGGATATTGGGATAACTTTTCGTAAATCGATGTATCAGCTGCGGAAGCATTTTTGAAGAAAAACTAGAAAACGTGCCGATCTTAATACTCCCCACTTCCATCCCTTGAATCAACGCCGCCTCCTGCTCAAGCAATGACGCATGATGAATGATTTGGCGAATATGCGGCATCACCCGCTCACCTGCATCTGTCAGCGACAGCCCGTTTCGATTCCGATGAAGCAGCACAATGCCAAGCTCTGACTCAAGCTTCGCCATATTATGACTCACCCCAGACTGCGTCAGCCCAAGCTTCTCACCAGCTTTTGTAAAGCTGCCGCATTCAACAACTGTTTGAAATACTTTGTATGGGAATGTCATTCGTTTGCTCACCTCTTTTGCTTTCTGGCCATTAGTATTGGAACGCAGAAAGTACAATTTCCTTTTAAAAGAAATTGTACTTTCTGTAAAAATTATCTCATTTCTTTTGCTAAATTAAAAACTTGTTTTTTCTACCTCTGTGCTTGTCATATACTCATCACTATACGAGTAATCGTCTTCAACACTGCTAATTATCCATGATTTTTTATCTTCAATATATTCGAGAGTAAGCTCAACTTCTGAAAATCCTTCTTCGCTTTCACTGTCGACGTATTCAAGAACTTCTCTTTCTTTATCATGAAACTCTACTGGAATATGTATTAGATGTGATCCTCCACTTCCAATTTCATAGGTAGCCTTCGAAAAATCAATTCTTGTGCCTAGTGCCTTTCCCTCATAATAATTCTTTGAATCATACCCAGCAATCACTTCTATAAACTCTTTCTTAAGATTATCAGACACTTGTTTTAACTTATTTGCATCCTTAGAATTTTTAGCCTCGACCCTCTGCTTTGCGAAATCATTTATCACCTGTTTCATATTTTCTTTAAAAGCTTTATCAATGATTGGATTAGGTGTTAAATCATACTGATTTGTTGATCCTCCGAAAACAGAAGACGTATCTGTATCTTCTTCAACTTTCACTTCATATTCTTTGCTTTTGCCTTCTCCCCATGGGAATTTAGCCTTGCCTTGTAGAGTGATCCCTTCTTTCACAGGACCAAAAGTCGTACCTTCTTCTATTTTCTCTCCAGTTCCTTTTCCATTCACTACTATTTCTGTATTAGGTATCGATGATGAAACATCTACATTATTACCTGAAAAATTAAGACTGACTGTTTTTTCAAAAGAATCAGCATCAAAAAGAGTGAATTCCTCCTCATCATTTACTGTTGTATAATTAAATTTTTTTTCTCCTTTTATATCATATACACCTGGTCCGTAATAGCCCAGCATTTTAGAACTACTGTCTTTTAAGTTGATTTTTTCTCCATTAAAAGAAATTTCAGCACCCTTGGCGGCTTCCACTTCTACCTTATAAGCTCTCGCTTTAATCGTATATTTCTCTCTCCCTAAAAAACCTTTCTCTTTATCTATAAAGAATGGTCCCATAGACAAAAAGGCTTTTCCAAATAGACTCTCAGTAAATGTACTATCCTTACCGTCTGAATTATAATATTTTGCTTGATACTCTAATAACTCAACCTGATTTTCAAATTCTTTACTTTCATTTTTTAGATAGTTAATAATGCTTTCAGCATCATTTTTATCCCATGACATCTCTTTATTTTGAAGCTTCACTAATTTAACTAGGCCCTTTGCATCCCCATTTTCCACTTTTTCCTTAAATTCTTTTGCCAAATCTGCTGGATTTGCTGAACGTCCAGCTACCAAAAAGATAATAATAAATAACAGAACTACACTACTACCAATAATAAATAACGTCTTTTTTTTCATTTTCATACTCCTTAATCAATTTATTTGATTATTATAACACTAAAGTTAAATAATAGAGTATGACCCAAAAAATTCATAATATATGAATCATAAGAATTAGCAATTAAAACTCAATTTACAAAAACACCTCGAAAAGCTTTAAGCTCTTTGAGGTGTTTTATGGATGACTATATTCTGTTTCTAGTTAGTCGTTGTCGTCGACGAAGACCTAGACGCCGCTTCATCCGCTTTCACACAATCAATCGCAACAACCAATGCAATCATCACAGGCTCCATCTCTTCTTTCAAAATATCCACCTTATAGCTGTCACCCCAAGTAAACCATTCCTTCTTTACCTGACCGATCACTTCGCCGCTTTGCAGCACTTGGAAATTCATATCCCACCAGTTCCCTTGTACTTCGATCCTAGCGGCATCAATTGAATATTTTGCTTTGAAGAATGTAAACTCTTTTTTGATCGTCAATACCTCTTGCCCACCGACTTCTACTAAAAACTTTGGTAAAAAGCTGAACATTTTCTTCGTGATTACAGCGATGACTTCTCGTTCTGTATTCAAAATGGTAAACGTCTTTGGCACCTTCATAAAGCTGCCTTCGACCACATATACATCATTCTCCTGTTGATCCTTTACCGTAAACCGGCCGCTCAGACTAAATACCTTTTGCTTCATATACAGCTGCTTCATAAGTACCTCCGATTCCGTTCAAAAATTTATCCGTTCTTCCCTTACCCCTGATTATACCAAAAAATAGAATGTGCAAAAAACCACCTGATAGCAGGTGGTTTTCGATTACTGATCCATTTTCAAAGATTCTTTTTCATATGTTTGAAAAGCATCTTCCATTCCCATGATGACCTCTTTCATTTTGACATAACCACTTGTGTAAGGAATAGAATCTCTAATCTCTTCCCACATAAAATGATAGAACTTCAGGTCATCCGTTTCACACATCACAAAATCTGTGTAATCCTTACCCGGAAGAGCTTCAGCATCAAAAAAGCGCACCGTCACATGTTCCTCATATTTCTGCATCAATTCTTGCAGCGAAGCCGCATGGGTTCTGCGCTCCTCTCGTGGTAAAGCAAGCCAAGATGGATAGAACTCTAATAAAACAACCATCATATATTTCATCATCATGCCCCTCGATTCTTCTATGATGTGATGATTGTACGCCAGATCTAGAGAATGTGCATTAACATAGGTTAATGTTCAGCAGGATGCAGTAGCCTGCTCAGCGAAACTGGAGAAATACCGATATATGAGGCAATATGATATTGAGCGATACGTTGATGTAACCCGGGATATTTCAATAAAAACGCCTGATATCGCTCAATGGCTGGCAAATAGAGCAGTTCCCTCTCACGCTCTTCCTTTCTCGTATACAGCCTTTCTACACTCACCCGAACAAACCGCTCCCACATATGACTGCTGTCCATCAACATTTGAAGCAGATCATACGGAATTTCAATCACGATAGAATCCTCCATCGCTTCAATCGAATAAGGAGAAGGCTGCCCGTTGATCATACTTGCATAAGAAGTAGCAAAATCATCTTCCAACGTAAAAGCCACGTTGTACTCCCTTCCATCCGGTAACAAATAGAAGAGACGGAAGAGACCTGTTATGCAGAAATAGGCATGCTTCACCGGATCGCCAGCCTTGATTATGCATGTACCTGCTTTTAACTGTTTAATCGTTGTTCCATCTTTGAAAGCTTGCCAATGATTTTGTTCAATTGGATATTTCGATATTTTGGTTTTGAACGTGTCGTATAGGTCAGTTATGTTGTCCATCTGTAAGTAACCTCTCTATTAATAGAAGAATTGATAAAAAATGGTGTCAGAAAACACTCAGGTTATAATGGAAATATAAGCGATGATGAGAGGAGAAACAATGAAAAAAATCACTTTTTTTGACTGGACCATCCATTTACAAGCAGACTTAACAGCGATTACAGATCATCATGAAAAGAAAATGGTCATTTTAGAGCCATCTATTGAACTAAATAGCATCATCTGGTTGGATGACAACAACGAGCTACAAATCAAACCTACTTGGGATTGTGTCATTTCAATTGATCCAACCAATAAATCACTGACAATCCGGCAAACAAAAGAAGTATTCGGAGATGTGTACGAATGAAAATAGGAGGAACTATGAAGAAAACCACTTTTTATGATTGGACCGTTCACTATCCTGAACATTTAACAGCCGTCAAAGATGATACAGAAAAGAAAATGGTCTTTCTAGAACAGACTGTTGAATTTAAAGGAATTATTCGTATTGATGAGAATGATGAACTGCAAATTAAACCTACTTGGGATTGTGTCATCATTATTAATGCCAAAAACATGTCTGTCACAGTTCGTGATGCAGAAGATGTTGTGGGTTTGCCGTAGAAATAAAAAAGTCTCGTTTGAGGAAAATCACTCAAATGAGACTTTTTCATTTATTATTTAATACCCATTTACAAAGTACTCTATAGTTTCTAATTCATCTTCTTTCCGTTCTCTGTTCACATACTTTTGATATTCATTCGTGATTTTCTGCTTATCTCCACCACATAGATCAGTGAATTTCGCAATCTTCCTAAGCTTGTCTGTTTCCTGACGAAACTCCTCTTTTGTCCACGGTCTTTGGTGTGAAGGAATATACGTATCGGCATCAAAAGCATCTAACTCATCTAAAAGACGCAAAATTTCTTTTACCGTAAAATGTACTTTTTCTGCATACATTTTCGGATAAATGCAATCACCAAGAAACAGGATTTTTTCCTCTTTCACATACACGATCACAGAATCTGCAGCATGATCGCCCCCAACATGCTGCACAACACAAGTGACCCCGCCAAGATCAATCTCCATCCGGCGATCAAACGTGACATCCGGTAAAACCACCTGAATGTCTCGATGATTCTTATATTCTTCTTTTATCGCCTTCGCGCAGAACTCAATCTCCGTTCCTTCCCTCACCCGCTCATCAATCGCCTCATCTGACCAAGAAAACGGAAGAAGCTTCTCCATTTCTTTTCTGGTTTTTGCAGAAGCAACTGAAACCGCATGAGGCAACGCCGGTAGACCAAAAATATGATCCCAATGCCAATGCGTGAGGACCACCATATCGGGCGTGGCATTCTCGTGTTTTAAAGTTTTTTGGATAAAATAGTTCGCATGATCTTCCGAGTTGCCGGCATCGATCATTAATGTTTTGTTATTGCCTACGACCATGCCTAGGATGGGGCGGTCTGTGAGTGATACTGGTGTGATGTAGGAGAAGGTTTGGCCTATTTTTTTGATTGTGTGCATGGTGTGCCTGCTTTCTAATATTTAGATTTCATTCTCGTAGTGCGAAGGTAAACCGAATCCTATTTCTTTAATAAGTATTTGGCTAACTTTCGATCTTCTTTATCCTTTGTCTTCACGGCAATATGTTCAATCAATTCTCTTGTGGCCGCTTGCTGCGAATACGAAGGAGACCATTCTTTTAATACACTTAAAGCATGATACTGTAAATTTCCATCATCTGATCTAAGTGCAGCTTGAATCAATGACAATCCTACACCTTCGTGTTCATATAAATCTTGCACAATATATTGTAGACAAGCCACTTCATCATCGGAGAGGTTTAATAACGATAAATGTGTTTCTGCAAATGTGCAAAGCTCTCTAATATGCTCTTGATGATTTGTGTCCATCACAGCAAAGTATATTTCACTATTTGTCGGATCTTTCTCAAGTAAAGCAAATAGATGCTCAATCACATCTAAACGATAAAAGAGAGCGATTTCAAGTGCTTGGGAGCTAAAACCCTGTTGTAACGAATCGGTTGCAAGCTTTGACCATCTACTGTCATTGATAAACGGTTGAACAGCTTCCTGGATAGCCTTATAATCGTCCTGTTTCCATGAATCATTCAATCGGTCTTCCCAAATCTCTTGTTCATCATTTAAAAACTCATTTATTTTCAATATTGGATAAAAGTCCTCAATTGTTTGGCAGTGCTTATGAGCATGGTGAATATATCGGCAGAGAACTGAGCTTGCATTTGAATACTCATCGATTCCGTAGATAGAAACCTCATCTTCTAATAATGCTTGAATGATGAGACTCGCTCCATCGTATAATTCTTTGGAAATTTCATCTTCTGATAAAGCGGTTTCTAAATCACCATTAAGAGCGCAAGTATAAGCTGAGTATTCATTCATGATTGTATTTTCGCAGCCCTTTGTTAGTAGCCATCGTTTTATTTCTGACGTCGATGCTTCCAATTGCTCAACAGCCGAAATCTTCCCCCATCCATCGACGGACTTTGCAAGACGCCAAACATGTTCGTTTCCTTGAATTGTGCCATTCTTCAATGCAATCACGACATAAGAAGTAAATTCTTCATGCATACCTATTGTGAATAAGAGCTCTTTGTATTTTTCACAGTTTGTACATCCCAGTATCATGACTGCAAATTTGACGACCTCCCGATGTGCCGCATGTTCAAGAAGCCATAACGCTTCTTGCTGTACACGGGATTCATCCCATTGTGTTTGCTGAAATCGTTCAATTAACTCACTGCTGCGGCTCGCCATATTGTTAGAAATGATTTTTTCATATGTTTTCTTTCTTGTTTCATTTGCAGGATGATTTAGTTGTTTTTCAAAAAGCTTCAATAGCTTCTTCACATAAAAAGGGGCAGGTCGTTCATCTACATAATAATCAGATAAACCGGGAGCCAATCGTGGTTCATTTTCGTCAAATAAATAATCTTCATCGGGTAAACGGTCGTCTACTATTTTATGATGTGATTGAATTTGTTGTTGAATAAAGGGAACGATTTTCTCTTTATGATCCCATGGGAGAAAGTCTATCTTCATTGATTCATCTAAAACTGTTTCATGATCTACTTTCACAATGCAACGAAATCGTACATACCCACCAAGTTTAACGGACACTTTGTGTTTTGTACCATCTTGAAGCTCCAATATCCCTGACAATTTTGAATAAGGGATCATATGAGTCAATAAACTTTTTCGTTGTTTTTTATCAACTGTCACACCATCAATGATTAGTTGCTCTTCTTTTATTTGGTTTGTAATTTCTATAGAATGCCCTTTATATTCAATTTTCCATGTTTTATTTATTTCTTTTTCTACGTCTTTTATTACGTTACGCATTTCACGTTTAAAGTCAGCTTTAATACCCATGAAAGTCTCCTTTAACTATTTATAACTAGAATAAGATCAGTATGTTTTTCCTACTATGATTTCATTTATTGGAATAGTTGTTTTCATTTTATATAATACGATATTTAATACAGAAAATCTTTAAATAATAAACTTATAAGAAACAAGAAATTCCCATTACCTCTCCTAGTTATTATTTCTCATTGAATTATCAATTCAAGATTTTTATATCTCTTACTGGCAACATCTTTCTTTATATGCCAAAGCAGCGCTTACTATTAAAAGTAATCACAACTGATTTATCAGATCGAAACCTCTAAATATAAAAATACAGATGCAACTTTAAAAAATAAGAAAAAAGTCATTATTAAATTTCATTTAAAACATTATTATTTACTTATTTTATCTTTTCATCATTTAACAGCATGTATAGCTATGTTAGTATGGCATCCAAAGGAGGATGATAAGTGATGAATATTAAATTAAAAAGCACTCTAATCAAATTGGTAGCATCTCTATTTCTGATGAGCGCCGTGGCTCTACCAATTTCACCTAAAGATGCAAATGCCACAAAGTCACAAGCCACATATAAAGTGGAGAACCTTAATGATAGTGAATTAAAGATGACGTTCGATCATGCTGATGTTCATATCGATTCTAAAGGAAATGCTATATTGGAAGATCAAATAACGAATGAAAAACAAGTTCTTCCTAAAACATCGACCGATAAAAACAATAATCCTGTTACCTTGCATTATGAAAAAATTAAAAATGGGATTTTAATTAAAGTTGTGAGTGAAAAAACAAGCGGGAAAATCAGTACTCAATCTGTCGGAAAATGTATTCTAGGTACTAGTGGTGGGGCAGTAACCGGAGGTGGTACGCTTGGTCTTGCTGGTGCTGCTGTAGGAACTGTCACAATACCTGGTATCGGAACTGTAGGCGCTGGTGCAGTTGGTGCAATCACAGGTACTGTTGGCGGAGCAATGACAGGAGCTGCTGCATCTTGTTTTTAATGAATTGCAAAAAGGGTACTCTCTTTTTATCCTAAAGGGAAGGTGATCATGGTGTATAAAATCATCATTCCATCTATACTAATCATTTTTTTTCTCTGGATTCTATTACAGATTTCACTAGAGATGAGCATATTTAAGAATCCAATGAATTATTTTATCTTATTCATTCTTTTCTTTCTTACCATCAAGCTTGTAAAAGAGAAACAATAGGAACCTTATGGGATGTGCTAGAGGAGATGAATAAATTCATCTCCTCTTAGTTAATATTCTCACTGATATCTTTAATTGAAGTTCTTCAGAAAAACCTTGTTGGAGGTAATCTTGTAATGGTTCTAAATGATAAAACTGCTGCTGGAGATATTATTGGACGTGTACTATTAATTGAAGATAATTACATGTGTAAGTCTTCAATTCTTTTTTAGAAAAAATATAATTAACATAGCTAAGGTGGCACCTACAATGGATTGGTGCTGTTTCTGTTTTTTTAAAATCCCACTCACTTATGTATAAGGCTCACCGTGATGCCTTTAAATGAGGTTATTAGAATATTATTTTATGTTGCAAGATCTCTAGAACTATATTTAAATTAGAAATTGCTTATCACTCTACACAAAAACTAATGATTTCCTTCGGTACAGGTTCAAATATTAATACCTCTGGCTTTGGATAAGGCCTTTTCCTCAAATAATCTTTGAGTGGGATCATACTTTTCCAGTACTGCGCAATCCAATATTCCATCGTTTCTCCAGTGTCAAAATTTAAAGCTTCCTCATCAAACTCTTTCATATCTTCATAGAACGCTTGATCATAAATAGAAAGCGAAATATCACGATCAAATACAAATATCTTGTCCGTAAATATAGGGAAACAAAAAGACTCTGAAAAACGATTGATTATATCAGCGCCGATTGCTTCTTTGAAATGAATCCATTTAGGAATATTGGAAGGTCTTAAGTTTTCTGTGATCTCTAATTTCACTCTTCCACCATTACTATATTTATAATTTGACTTCGTAGAATATTTAATGCCACTGTTCATGACTTCTTGCTGTGAAACATGAAACTCATGGTTCTCGGGAAAATATGCATGGTATATTAAATGACTCATGTATCTCATCTTCCTATATATAAAGTTGTGTTTGAATCTTTTTTATGACTCAAAAGCAGTTCTTTCTGGGAATACCCCTCCCTCTCTGATTAGACACACTGCTAACCTTTGAGCAGCTCTATCAAAATAAAATTTTGAAGGAATATTCTCATCGGGTATAGCTTCTATCTCTGAAACTTTTTTCGTCAATTTATTCAATTCAATTTTCCCCATACTATTTTCATTTGGACCAAATCTATATATGACAGTAGTGTGATTTTCGTATTCTTTTAGTAACAAGACATATGAAGCCATTTTTCCTCCTCTAATAACATATTTACTCTTCATCCTATCTTTTTAAACTCCCCAGAAACTGGGTCATTGAAGGATGCCTGAAGGATGATATTGATAGATACCTTTATCCAACTATGTAGGAATAATTTGTTTTTTAATAATGCATATTATAGTTTTGCTTTAGCAATCGCTAAGAGCTTTTAGTTTGTATCTATATGTTAGTTGTGACTTTTGTTTTTATTAATTTTGTGAATGAACGCCTTATAATATACAATATTCACTAGACACATTACATAGCCTAAAACAAATATAATCGCTAAATCTTTAAACGCTAAGTTTGTCCCTTTATGTGTAATGATACTCCATATAAAGGGAAGTATTTCTACAGTGAATGCCATTGCAGCTCCTAATATTGAAGGTAATATAATAAAAGTAATAATAAATGATTTAATTATCTTCTTCTCCTTTAATAGTTTTTAAAATTAATTTCTATTAACTGTTCATTTAATTTGATGTTTTTAATTCCGTGACGTATCTAAGTGAAGTTTTAAGTATTTTTAAAGCTATGAAAATAACACAAGTGACTCAAATTCATAGCTTCTAAAAAATAAATTTCAAATTAGACCTTTTCTTTTTAATTCCCTTATTGCTCTTAAATCTTCAGGGGTTGGGGTTGGTTGTTCTTCACTTTTACTTAGAAAATCGGGTTGATTTAATCCCCAATCATTAAATACATTTAATAGCTCGTCAGAAATTCGTATGTCTCTTTCTCGAATTTCATTCATTCCCCAGTCTTTATGTTCGCTAGATAAATTTAATAAGATTTGAACTTTAGACTTATTGTAGCTGTCTTGTTTCTTTTTAAAATATCCATTACTTGCAATGATATTAAGCTTTTTTTCAAAAGGTATTTTATTTCCCAAATGCTCCACAAGTTCTTTTACCTCTTCCTCAGAATTATTTGGAAAATAACTAGATTGCCATTTTCTAGGTAGTATATGCTCGATTTCCCATTTATCAGGAAGGAGTTCCTCCTGCTTTTGATAAGCAAGTATCTTTAGAATCATCCGAACAGTATTACGATGCGCAGTTTTAATCTTAATTTTTAGCTCTTGTTCATCCAACTTATTAAAATTAAATATAGGTGTAGGCGAATTAATAATTTCAGAGTTTAGATTTAAAATCCCTCGCTTGACTACATTAATTGTTGGCGTAACTATGTAACGAGCTGCCAAAACAGCAAGTAAATTTTTAAGAAACCGTAAAAAAAGGTTTTCGAAATTTGGTAACTTATGATGATTAAGATAATAAATAACTACTGGATACTTCCAAAATTCATTTGGATACGAAGATAACCCATCAAGTATTTGTTTAATCTCGATATTTTTAGACCAATTCTCATCTTCTATTTCCACACGATTGTTAACCACTCTCCATAAATTCAGCATTGAATTTAAGTTTGTAATAATATCAGTTTTATATAACTGTTCAAAATTATTTCTTGAATAATACTTTCTTAGACCTGGAGTTGTAGTATTTCGATCATTTTCTAAGGCTCTTAAATAGAACATATAATAATAGAATAGTTTTTGAATGCTTTCACCAGCATCTTTCGCTTCATCATCAAGTTGTTGCCATTGCTCAATGAAAACAGCCCTCATATCAACACTTAAATTATTATAGATTTTCGCTTTAAAAATATCAGCATCCGATAAAGCTAGTCCTCTATCGTTAAGAGTTGAAAAGATCGTTAAAGCTGTATCTTGGGAATCAGCTGTGATTGGTAATAAAATTGCCTTGTTTAAAACATTCCTAATAAACCAAAAAAATAACTCCGGTTCATTTGAAGCATAATTCTCAATTAACTCTGTAAATAATTTATAGTTAAGTGAATAGTTATCTTTTGCAGTTTCTTTAGTAGTCCCGTTAACAAGAATCTGACCAAAAATTTTGTTTCCCTCATCACTTATAACTCTAGATTCAATAAGAGCTTTTTCAAAGTTAACCTCAGCTGTTAATTCATCTTGTTCCCACAATGCTGATTCTATTTGTGCTTTAAAGTTTGCTACTTCTTTTGTTTCTTTCATTGATTTAAGTTTGAAGTAAAGCGCTCGTAACAATAAGAATAAAGACGTAATTCGCTGCTGACCGTCTATAATTTCTTGTTCACCACTATCATTTTCATAAGAAACAATCGTTCCTAGAAAATAAGTGCTTCCATTATCATTTTCTGTATACTCTGTTAAGTCTTCAAAAAGCGTTTGAATCTGTTCGTCAGTCCATGCATACGGACGTTGATATTCAGGAATAATAAATTTATTTACTTTTCCTGTTTCTAATAGTTGCTTTACACTCTGTTTATTTACTTCTATAGATGTAGCCATTATTTATTCTCCTTTCTTTTAATACATTTACTTTATACTACCGATTAATAATTGAATTATTAATCTTTTACTAGTATGCTATCTTGTAAATCAATATGGATAATGTGCTGGAGATACAAGTTCTGAAAAGGTATTGGTCAGAAAGCTTTCTCTTTCTATCTTTACACCAGATATTTTTAATGCTTGTTCAAGTGCGATATCCATATCTATTTAATATTTTATTTTTTCAAGTTATGTCTCCTATTATTTAATTTTCCATTACCTAATTTCAATAAAACTTCATTCAATCGAATAATATTTTAACAGAAATTGTTAGTCTCTACGATTTCACAAAATAGGTTCATTATCATTCATATTCTTCTACTCACTATTGTTTAAATAAGTTATGGAATTAGACATAAAAAATTAACAGTAAGAATAAACCTAGCGATTTTAAAAAGAAAAAATATTGGTTATTGAAAAATTCAATGATTTTCCTATGATGCATCAACAAAAGATAAAACAGAGAAGACAGCGAATGGAAAGTTTAATGTATCATTATCAGATACTCATAAGATTTAAGTTTACAATGTCTAGCAAAGACATCTTTTATAGAACATTAAGCTGAACCTTTTTACATCAAGATACTATTAATTATGGTAGGAATGATTAAAAAAACCTCATCTACTTATGATAAGGCTCCCCCCGCACAATCCGAAACGCCCGATAAATCTGCTCCACCAACACCAGCCTCATCAACTGATGCGGAAACGTCATTTTTGAAAATGAAAGTTTCTCATTCGCACGCTGCATCACAGCATCACTTAACCCAAGTGACCCACCTATGACAAAACACACCTTACTTTTTCCGTATGTTGCCAGCTTATCTATTGTATCGGCTAATTCTTCGGAACTTTTCATTTTTCCTTCGATGGCGAGGGCGATGACGTGGGCGTCTGGGTTGATTTTGCTTAGGATGCGTTCGCCTTCTTTGTCTTTGATGATTTTCATGTCTTGCTCGCTGAGATTCTCGGGTGCTTTTTCGTCTGCGAGCTCAATGATCTCGATTTTTGCGTATGCCTGTAATCGTTTTGTGTATTCGGCTATGCCTTGCTTTAAATATTTCTCTTTTAATTTTCCTACTGTGATAATTGATATATTCACAGGTCATCCCCACCTTAAGAACAAGTTATTCATATAAGTTATCAACAATTGTGGATAAAATTTGTGTATTTTGTGTCCGATCATTCGTTCCCCACTATATATATTGCAGGTTCATCGCACAATTCACAGGTTGTGGATAAGCTGTGTGTATGTTCGATTTTTCTGAATTCTGGCGGTGTTTCGTGATCATCTATGTACATGTCTAGTACGGTTTCTATATGTTCTGCACAAGCATAAAGTAATTTGTTCATAAGTTTCTAATTCCTCCAATATATCGTCTGTTTATTCACAAGTGTTTCGCTCATTGTTCAATATAACCGATTTATTCACATGTTAATAGTCTTTTACCATTTTCCACACCTTTTATCCACAAACCAAATAAAAAAGCCTCCACTCTTGTGAAGGCTTCCTTCTATCAAAACGGATTGTAAAATCTCGTTCCTCTAACAAATGTAATCACTAGCGACACAATCAGCACCACGCCAACAAACAATAACGCCGCATAATCTGCTTTTTGAAAGTCTTTCGCCGTAAACCATGTGCGTTTTTTATGCTTTCCAAACCCGCGCAGTTCCATCGCATTGCTGATCGTTTCAATCCGCTCTAGGCTAGAAAAAATCAATGGCATCACAATCGAAAGCGCATTTTTAATCCGTTTCCCCAGTTTTTCATTCTTCGATAAATCAATGCCTCTTGCTTGCTGAGAAATGGCAATCGTGCGAAAATCACGCTGAATATCTGGAATATAGCGCAAAGCAATCGCTACCGCATACGAAATCCGGTAGCTGACCCCGATTCTGCTGAGCGATGAGGCGAATTCACTTGGATTTGTTGTGACAATAAACAATAGCGCCGCTGGCATCACGGTCACGTATTTCAGTGTAATGTTCAATTGATAGAAAAGCTGTTCAAGTGTGACGTTGTACCAGCCTGCAATGTGAAACAGCTCGTGCTTCGCTCCATAGATGGCGACACCTTGCTGGGGAGCAAAGATGTAAATGGCGATGTTGTTGATCACAAGAAAAATCGCCAGGACAATCACTACGAAAGAGATATCACGAAATCGTATGTTTGATAGCTGAAAGAACACGATACTGGCAACTAGCATAAACACTAATACGCCTGTATCATATGTGAGCATCGCTGCGGATGACCAGAGGATAAAGCAAATGAGTTTGGTGGCGCCTGTCAGCCGGTGAATCGGCGACGGGCGATCGATATAAGACAGCATGTCTACAGCCATGTCATTCGTTCCTTTCTGTCAACCTCAATGAAGCGATCCACGAGTTCATTTGGATTCGGCCAATCAGCTTTCAGCGCCAGTTCATATAGCGACGTTTCCTTTAAGCTCGCCTTTTGGACTAGCAACTGATCTGTCAGTACTTTGGCTGGTGTATCATCTGCGATTTTTTCTCCATCTGAAATGACAATGGTTCTTGTTGTGTATTCGAGCATGAGATGCATATCATGGGTGATCATCAAGATCGTGACTCCCTGCTGATTTAATTGCTCTAAAAACGTCATCATCTCTGTGTAATGTCTAAAATCTTGACCGGCCGTTGGCTCATCTAAAATGATGATTTCTGGCTCTAACACAAGAATCGATGCGATGGTGACGCGCTTTTTCTGTCCAAAACTAAGGGCTGAGATCGGCCAGTTCCGAAATGGATACAGCCCGCATACTTTTAAAACCCGCTCTACACGATCCTTGATGTCGTCTTCTTTTACGCCTCTTAAAACGAGACCGAGGGCGACTTCATCAAAAATCATTTGTTTCGAAATCATTTGATTTGGGTTTTGCATGACGACACCGATTCGTTCGGAGCGCTGTTTGATGGTGTCTCCTGTGATGTCATCGCCATTTAGATGAATTGTCCCTTTTGTTGGCTTTTCAAATGCGCAGAGCACCTTGGATAGTGTCGTCTTGCCTGCGCCATTGGCACCGGCGATGCTGATCATTTCTCCTTTTTTGACGGTAAAAGAGATGTTGTTCAGTGTGTTAGGTCTTGTCGGATAATCAAAGCTCAGCTCACGCACTTCTAGTAAATCCGGCGCTTCATTCTGCTCGACTGATGGCTCAGATGCTTCCATCCATTGCTCGATTTTCTCTTTTGCCTCGTCATTTAAGGTGAGATGCTGTAAATTAGCGATTTGATCTCCTGCTGCAATCGGAATGCCTGCATATTTCATCGCTCTCACATATAAAGGCTCACGTAAATACGCCGCTTCTAATACATTCGAGGCGAGCAATTCATCTGGTGTCATATCCGCTGCAATCGTGCCGTCATTGACAACGATGATGCGGTCGACATGGCGGAAGAGGACGTCTTCCAATCGATGTTCCACCATCACGACCGTTTTTTTCGTTTCTTTTTGCAGACGGTCAATGAGATCGATCACTTCTTTGCCTGTTGCGGGATCAAGGCTTGCCAGTGGTTCATCAAACAGCAAAATGTCGACATCATTAACAAGTACGCCTGCAATAGCGACACGTTGTTTTTGACCGCCTGACAGCTCATGCACGGATGATGCCAGTTTGCCGTCTACCTCTGTTAATTTTGCCGCTTTCTCGACACGTGTTTTCATTTCTTCGCGTGTGACTTGATCATTTTCAAGTGTGAACGCGATATCTTCTCCTACAGTCAGCCCGATAAATTGTCCATCAGGATCTTGCAGCACCGTTCCGACGAGCTGTGAAAGAGAGAAAATGTTCTCTTTCTCTGCATTTTTCCCGCCGATGTGAAGACTTCCTTCCATAGAACCTTTATAAGACGCAGGAACTAGCCCATTGATACAATGGGCTAGTGTGCTTTTTCCCGATCCAGACGGGCCTGCGATGAGGACTTTTTCTCCTTCATAGATGGTCAGGTTGACATCTTTCAATGTTGGTTCTGCCTGACTGCGATACTTGAATCCGAAATGTTCGAATTGAATCATCGGTTTCTTCATTTATGTGTTCCACCTTGCTTCATGATGTTTCTTTCGATAGACTGCCGCTTTTGCTTCTTGTTTTCGCATAAGCCGCAATGATGATGGTGCCTAGTACACCGACTGTGATGATGTTTGAGATTCCTGCCACGATTCCTTGAACAAACACTTTATTTGCAGGTTCTGCATAGATCACAATGTCGAGTACCGGCGCAATGACAAACCAGCCTAATGCTTGTGCGCCGGCTTGGACGGCGTTGAAGAGCGTGATTTTTTTCCAGCCAAAGTCGCCCTCTTCTACTTTTAAACGGTTCGAAATGAGGCCGATCAATAAACCAACAACACCCGAAACGATAATCCAGCTCCACCAAGGTCCAAATGTGGTGGCATCTTTAATCAGATGACCAATAAATCCAATCAATGCGCCTGCAATAGGACCAAATAGCACGGCCATTAACGCAAGGAACGCGTACGATGTTTCAATTTGTGTATTCGGAATCCCAGTTGGAATGGAGACGAAGCGTCCTAAAATGACAAAGACGGCTGCCCCAATCCCGATGGCAACGACAGTTTTCGTTGAAAGTTGTTTACCTGCCATGATGTTTCCTCCTCTTATTCATATATAATGCGCGGAGCTTTGCGAATCGAAAGGCGCCAGCCTGTGCCTGTACCGATGTTATAAGCCTTTGCAAATGACCCTTGATTGATCGCCACGCCTAAATGATCGAGTGAATTGACATATACGAGTGGTTCGCCTACCTTTAAATCGGCAAAAGATCGTCCATAGGTCATGATATTTTTATACACATTTTTTGGCCCGTTGGCAATGGTAACTTCTATTGCATCCCCATAATTGATTGAAAGCTGTTCAAATAACGTATGATGAATGTTTGTCCATAGGTTTCCGAACCGCACATCTAAAATATCAATCGTCCCTGTGATTACTTCTTCTTCCGCATAAGCTTGTACGACTGGAAGGTGAATAATGTCCTCTATATTCGCCTTTGGCCCGACCTCTTCAAAAGAAATCACACCTGAAGCAATTCTCGCGCCTGTATAGGCGTAAATGTCTCTACCATGGAATGTATGTGATTTTCCTGACTTCGGCAGACGATTGATGGTTTCATCTAAATACCGAGCCTCCACGATGCCAATATCCTGTGCGACATGCGTAAGTGTCCCATTATCAGGTGTGATGATGTAGTGTGAGCTTGTTGTTTTGACGACAAGGCTCTTTCGCTCTGATCCAACGCCTGGATCAACAACGGAGACAAATACCGTTTCTTCCGGCCAATATGTGACCGTCTGAAGCAAGCGATAAGACGCTTCCCAAATGTCGTATTGGGGAATGTTGTGAGTTAAATCAAAAATGCGGATGCCGCTGCTCACTGTATTGGCTACGCCGTACATTGCGCTGACCGCTCCATCATCAATACCGAAATCTGATTGTAAAACCAATGCATGTTCACTCATGTTAATCTCCCTTTCATTTGAAAAAATGGTAGTGGTGTTTCACGTGGAACATTTGAACATTTGTATGAAAAAAAGTGGACAATAAAAAATACCCCATCCTTATCTATGAATCATAAGGACGAGGTATTTGTCTCGTGGTACCACCTTTATTTACTGTTTGCTCGCGCTAAACAGCCTCTACAAGTACAAAGCTCCAATTTGGCTCATATACTGTGGTTTTGATAACGAGTACCAACTCTCGTCGTCACCTACTAATATCATGGATATGTTCAGCACGAGGCTCAGAGACCATTTTTCGAATCATTATTTTTGCTTCTTTTCAGCTACCGAAGCTCTCTGTGGAAAAATTGATGATTGTACTTTCTCTCGTCATTGCCTGTTTAACTATCTTGAATTAAAGCTATCATACATGATGTTTTTTGATAAATCAAGATATTTTTCTGAACATTTTTAAAAATGAGTTAACTGTTCTGGAAGAGTCTTCTTTTTTATAAAATTTAAGCAAATGTTAAAGAGCGAGATATGGTGTCTTTCTTTTCTAGCGGTATAATAAAGATGAAGGGAGGTACAGTGTGTGTGGACCATCTGTATGAACGAATTTAAGCAGCTCTTCAAAAGCACAAAATCCATCTTAACTATTGTTATTATTTTCATTTTATCTACTTTTGTATCAAGTCTTCCATTTATAGCTGCTTATCAAGGGAAGTGGGAACAGGCAAAAGACCCTTATTCCATTGGGAATGAACTAGTGATTTCGTTATTTGGTTTCTTCCTTATTTTTTTATTATCTCATGATATTTTGAGCCGCGAAATTCATTTGAAAACCATTCGTTTTCTCGTCAGCAAAACGACCCGTTTAAACATTGTCATCGGGAAATATCTTGGGCTGATGCTGTTTTGGCTCATTTGCATTATGACCACATATATATTAAATATGGTGATTTCACATCGTTTTCTGTTCTCTGATGCCTTAAAAATATTAACGTTTATCAGTGTCGGCATCTCCTGTGCTTTGTTTTTGTCCATGCTCTTTCCAACACCACAGAAATCGATGTTTGTTGGCATGTTGTTTTCCTTTCTATTTCCGATCATGAGCATGATGTCTGTTCTTTCTTCAGAACGGTTGATTCACTGGTTCCAATACGTGACGCCTTATTATTATGCGCGCTGGAGTGAACCGCTGACCTATGTGCTGATGAATGCCGCATTGACTGTTGTCTTACTCGTTGGAACTGCACTACTGTTTCAGAGGAGGGATGTCTAAGTGCTTCACACAAAAGGGCTGACAAAAAAATATCGGACAAAAGTCGCAATAGATCATATTGATCTTGATATCCATCAAGGGGATATCTTCGGCCTCATTGGACCGAAGGGTGCTGGTAAGACGACCTTTTTTAATATCATTACAGGAATCTCCCGCCCCACCTCTGGCACGTTTATCATGATGAACATGACGTCGTTAAAAAAAGTACGTCATCATATCGGTGTTCTGCCTGAATATACAGATTTATATGAAGGGCTGACTGCTATTGAGCATATTGCCTATTTATCGAAAATTACGGGTACTCGCCAGAAAACGAGCTATTATGAAGAATTAATCGAATTTGTTGGCTTACATCGTTATCATCAAGAGAAAGTCGGTGCCTTTACACCTGGGATGAAGAAGCGGCTCGGAATGGCTCAAGCCATCGCTCATCAGCCTGACTTTATTTTACTTGATGAGCCTTTTGCGGATATTGATGCAGATTCTATCTTACATATCCAGCGGGTGATTGAATCGTTAAAATTTGAAGGAAAAACTGTCTTTTTAACAGCAGACGAGCCAAGGTTCACCCAGCCTATTTGTACCAAAACAGCTTTCATATCTGAAGGAAAAATCGTGTCCTCAAGTACTCATCCTCAAGAGAAAACCATCACGTCCTCAACCATTCGTGCCACCTTCAAGCATGCATGGATTGATGATGAGGTGAAGCCTGTTCTCACGCAGTACTTACAAAGTGTGGGAACAGACCTTGTGATCAGAGATGACGAGACCTCATTGTTGATTCGTTCAGAAGCTCAAGTCCCAGCCATCATCCGTGCGTTTGTGAAATGCAAAGTCGATCTATACCGAGTCACGGCGCAAGATGCCATGATGTCCACATAAAAAAGTACCGTACGCTCGCCGCACGGTACTTCTTTTTTTTTATAAAGGCTTGCTCATGTAAATCCCAGTCTCAGCGAATCCCGTTTTCTCATAAAGTGAGCGGGCGATTTGATTATGGGCAAAGACATGCAGCGATAGTTTCTTCACACCTAATGACTTTGCCTGCTCTTCTAATGCCGCCATGGCCTGTTTTGCCAACCCTTTTCCTCGATACGCTTCAAACAAAATAAAATTATAAATAAATCCTTCATGCTGGGGATGATCTGGATCATAGCAAAGCCATACCCACCCAATGGATTCGTCTCCATGCATGAATGTCCACAGCTCATGATCCTCTGTCTGAAGACCTTCAGGTAGCAGCCGCTCAAATTGTTCCTCTGCGTTCTTTTGCGCTTCTTCCTGACCCCACGTCCCTGCGAGTATCTTTTCTTCTGCGTACCTCTTAATGGATGCCTCTATCAAGACGTCATAATCCGTTTGTGACATCGGCTGTAATGTGACCAAACGTATCTCCCCCTTTCCTTTATCATATGCCGGGCATGTAAAAAAAGCCAGTCCCCTATAGGAACTGGCTAGCCTCCGAACCGATCGGTTTGGGAGAGTTTGATCTCGACTGATTTTTTCTTTCCGCTTCGGTAAAATTGCACCTTTACCTTGTCGCCGACTTTCTTTTGATAAAGATATTTACGCAGATCAACGATATTTTGTACTTCCTTGCCGTCAAACGACGTCACGACATCCAGCTCTTTTAACCCTGCTTTTCCTGCTGGAGATAAAGGCTCGACACTCATCACGACGACTCCGGTTGTGACCTTTGATGGCAGTTTTAACGTTTCCTGCCAATGATAGCTCGCAATATCTGCAAGTGATTTCATCCCAACACCAAGGTACGGACGCTTCACCTCTCCATAGCGCTCTAAATCCTCTATGACAGGGATCACCAGATTCGCAGGAATAGACAGCCCAATCCCTTCCACCTCTGACTCAGCAATCTTCATTGAATTGATGCCGATCACTTTGCCGTCCATATTAATCAAGGCTCCGCCGCTGTTCCCAGGATTAATGGCGGCATCCGTTTGCAAAACTTCCGCATTCCAATCCGTCTGTCCGTCCCCATTAGAATCAACAGGGATCGCACGCTCCGTTCCAGAAATCACACCTTGTGTGACGGAGCCAGCAAATTCAAGGCCCAATGGATTTCCAATGGCGATGACAGGCTCACCTGGTTTAACATGGTCTGAATTGCCGAAGGCAGCGGTTTTCTTGATCTTATCACTTTTGACCGTAAGTACCGCTAAATCCATCAGCTGATCACTGCCGACAAGATTTGCCCCGATCCTTGTCCCGTCCTGAAGGCTCACTTCAAGCTGGTTTGCGCCTTTGATGACATGATGGTTGGTCACGATATAAAAGGTGTCACCCTTTTTTTTATAAATCACACCTGACCCGCTGCCTGCTTCACCGCCTTCTTCCCAAAAGCTCGACTTTTGAATGTTAATGACGCCGACAACTGTATCCGACATACTCGATACCACTTTTGTGACCGCATCATTCACGTTCACATTGACGGTCTTTAAAGGGCCATCTGATGCCTGCTGATCTCCAGCTGACTGCCATCCAAAGGGGCTGCCGTTTTGTCCAGACACATAGGGGAAAAAGAATCCCATTAAAAAAGCTCCTACCAATACACCGATCAGACCAGATAGGAAATATCCTTTTCTGCTTCGTCTCGGCTTCCACTCTACATCGCGATAATCCACTATGTTTCCTTCCTTTCAGTGAATAGATGATGTATATAGTGTTGGTAAGAAGCTCTTATCTTAATCATACGATTGTAAAAATCATACGGCGCAAAGCGGGGTTGCTTTTTTCGGGTCCGTATCATATAAATCAAAGCCGTCCCCTACAACAAAGCCCTTCATTTCAAGCGTCTGCTGGACCGCCATACGGGCTAAGTCCTTCATGTTGTTGTCTTGACTCAAGTGGGCCAAATAAATGCGTGAGGTGGCGTCTCCAATCACGTCTGTCATAGCAAGAGCTGCATCTTCATTGGATACGTGTCCGACATCGCTCAAAATTCTGCGTTTAATGCTCCATGGGTAGCGCCCCATTTGCAGCATGCCGACATCATGGTTGCTCTCAAATACGAACGTATTGGCTGATTTAATAATCCCTTTCATCCGGTCACTCACATAGCCTGTATCCGTCATAAGGGCAAGTTTACGCCCGCCATAATGGAATACGTAAAACATGGGCTCTGCCGCATCATGTGATACGCCAAATGATTCAACATCGAGACCGCCGAATGATTGAACCGTCTCCATATCAAAGTGGAATTTCTGCTCCGTATCCACTTTCCCAATATGTGACTCCATCGCCTTCCATGTTTTCGCATTTGCATAGACAGGAAGCTTGTACTTTCTTGCCATCACACCAAGTCCTTTAATATGATCTGAGTGCTCGTGTGTGACAAAAATTCCGTCCAAGTCTTCTGGCTTTCGGTCGATTTGACCAAGCAGCTCTACCATCTGTTTGCCGCTTAAGCCCGCATCTACTAAAAAAGCATGCTCGTCTGTTTCTAAATAAAAAGCGTTCCCCGTACTTCCGCTCGCTAGTACACTGAACTGCAAGCTCATGTTCTCTCACTCCAATGAAGATTTGTCTTCTTTCTCTATATGATCAAGTGTTGAGCCATCAATGGCATTGATCAAATATTCTTCTTCTGTCTTTTTCTTTGAACCAGCTGCCACGCCTTCAATCTCTACTCGCCATACAGGAACCATGACTTGAGTGCTTGCACCTGGGTATTGCGTGTAGTAGCCAAGCTCCACTTTTTTCACTGTCGTGTTTTGGCTCAGCATATTTTGTGTATATAAGTCCTTCACCGTTTCAAGCGCTGGGACAAGGGTTTCTTTTCTCACTTCATTAATCGATGTCACCATCGACTGCCGATACGAGACGACCTCGTTTTGATCGTTCACATCCAATGTGATCTTCCCAATAGTTTCGGTGTCATCAAGACCTTCTTGGAAGATGTATTTTCCTTTATACGTTTGGAAAAAGACGATTTCACCTGTTTCTTCATCGATGCTCCAGAGCTTATAATTCTTACCATCCAGTAAACGCTGGCTCACAAGATTGGTCGCTGCTGTTTTCATATCTTTTTTCGGCAATGCAACTGGTTTATTGAAGGTCATTTCAAGCAAGGTGACAGGATCATCTTTCTCGGTTTTCGGGAATGTGCTTTTCGTCTTTTGATCAGCTAATCCGTCGACATCCTTTTTCGTATATTGCTTTTTCTCAGCTGTAATGCGGTATCCAATCTTCGCTTCATCTGATAGATTGCCATATTTGATTCCGTCTGCCTTCATTTCTTCCAGCGTATCTGTTTTTTCGATAATCGCAAAATGATCGGTCGATCGCTTTTCAAAGTATTGAAAACCTAGAAAGATATCGAGAACGAGAAAGGCTAGGATAAAGATCGTTTTGGTCTTATTCCACTCCATGATTCTCGCTCCCCTCTGTCAGCAAATCATTCGTTAAAATGACGGTTTTTCCGTTATATTTCATACACCATACCGGCTCTAGCCAGACAAACATCGCTTGATCCTGATCTGATGCCGTGGATGTCGCTTGATAGGCAGGGAAAATCTGTTCAATTTTCTCTAAATCATCATACTTCGTCTGCTTGATGATCAAGTTTTTCAGCTCTGTCCCATTCATCAGTTTGACCTGTTCACTCTGACTCGCTTTGTTGCCGAGAATGTAGTTTGGACGCTTATAACTCAAAATGTCATCATTCGCCCATTGCACTTCAAGCGATGTCATACCAAATGGATGCTTTGTGCTGTTGACGATCGGCAGTCCATCCATAAACATATTAAAGGACAGCTGCTGGTTGCTGTTGATGCCGAAGTATTGATAATTATCGGTAAAACTTCCGTTATCATTGAAATATTTCACGCTTCGCTTGATCAAATCTCCCGTTTGGAATACGGTACTAGAATTGATATTACGATGCTGATATTGGATGCGGTGGTCTTTTTGATTTGCTTCAAGACGACTCGTTCCATCTGTATACACCGTCCGGTTTAAATTAGACTCTTCCCCAACTAGACTTGGGTCTGTAAACAAAGCGTCCTTGAATTTGCTTGTCTTAATCGTTTCGATAAAGAACATTTTCGCTTCAAGCTGCTTTTGCTTCTGCGGCAGAAGGAAATCTCGTTTTGAATTTGTAGAGAAAGTATATAGATCATAGCGCGGCATCTCGTTTTGAGCGGCGGCAATGCTATCCATCAGATTACGATAGTTGGCTGATTCAATCGTCAGCTCAAGCACCGATTCCTTGCTGTATGAGATCAAATAGACTTTCTTATTGGCCTTATCCGGCTGAGCGAACGGCACAATCATCCGGTCAAACGAGTTGTATTCAATGGATTTATTCGGCCATTTAAACAGCGCTTGGAAAATATCAATCGGAATCGGATCATTGAACACAAGATCCAATGTTTTACCTTGCCCCTCGCGTCCATAGAAGAAATTCTTAAATTTCTGCTCGGAATATTGGTCCGACACATCGGCAATCTCTTTGACATCCCACAGGCTCACATCATTCCAAAAGTTTTGGAAGAGTTCCTTTTGATCCACTTTGAAATGCTCTCCATTGGAATGGATGAACATCTCACGCGGCTTCACGACATCAATGAGACTCCGAGGCTCGTCGCTTGAAATCTTCTTCGTTTCCACGACCTTTGTGCCGGCATCCGCCTGATCCTGCATGACGGGCTGGAACATCCAAATATTCCACGTAAACACAAGACTGATCGCAATTAGGATTGTCAATATAATGGTTTTAAAGGTCTCACGCTTCATCCCAATCATCCTCTTGTTCTTCATTGTACGGAAGGGTAAAGGTTACCGTTGTTCCTTTTCCTTCAATGCTGTCAGCCCAAATATCTCCGCCATGAGCCTGAACCATTTCTTTTGCAATCGCAAGGCCTAGGCCGGTTCCGCCAAGCTTTCTTGTTCTTGCCTTATCCACTCGATAAAAACGTTCAAAGATTTTATCCATATCCTTCTTCGGAATACCGATTCCTTCATCTTTGACGCTGAATAACACAAGGCCCTTCTCCTCGTCCAGATCGACGGTAAACGTAATGTGTCCACCCTCTGGTGAGTATTTCATGGCATTGGAAATGATATTATCGAGCACCTGTGTGATTTTGTCTTGATCAATTTCCACATAGATTTCACGCTGCGGCAGGTTGCGGATGAAATCGACATGCTGCTCCTTCGTCATTTCAAAACGATCAATGACGAGCGAGATAAACCTGATAAAATTCGTCCACTCACGATTGAATTGATAATCCTTGCTGTCGAACTTAGACAGCTGGAGCAGGTCATTCACAAGTCTAATCATGCGCTCTGTTTCATTTTGCGTGACACTGAGGAACCTTGGCGCAAGCTCTTTATCACCAATCGCACCTTCAGCGAGTGCCTCAAGATAGCTTCGCATCGTCGTAAGCGGTGTGCGCAGCTCATGCGATACGTTCGCCACGAATTCACGACGTTCCGCATCAATTTTTTCCTGCTCGGTTACGTCATAAATGACTGCAATTAAACCATCAATCTTCCCATGCTCTTTCTGAATCACTGAGAAATTGACACGCAAAACAGACAGTTGATCTTCACGTTCAATTTCTAGCAGCATGGAGTCTTGATTTTCGACTAAATCTTCAAATGTATGAGTTTCTTCTAAGCCAAGCAAGGACGTGATCGGCATCTCTAGAGCTGTTTCACGTGAAACATTCAAAAGCTCTAGTGCCGGGCTGTTTAATAGAATAATGGCCCCGTTTTGATTCGTGGCAATGACGCCATCTGTCATATAGGCGATAACAGAAGAAAGCTTTTTCCTCTCACCCTCTGTCATCAGCTGCGCTTCCTCCAGCTCTCTCGTCAGATGGTTAAATGTCGTCGCTAGCTGACCAATCTCATCATGTCCATACTTTCGGACCTTTCTGGAAAAGTTCCCTTTGGCGAGCTCGATCGCTTGCTTTCTCATATCCGAAATTGGGTGTGTAATGGTTCTGAATATGAATATACCAAGTAGAGCGGTCGTCCCAAGTGCGATGAGTGTACCCGTCGCCAAAATGGTGTTGATTGTTCGCATTTGGTTAAAAACACTTTCCATGGATGAGACCACATAAATGACACCAACAGTTTCTTGGTTCTCATTTTTCACGGCTGTCGCCGATATGCGGACTCGTTTATTTGATTCTGGGTCATAGAATTTTTTCTCGTAGTCTTTGCCAACCGCGAAAATACGGCTAATGATTTGATCTGTGATTTTCTTCCCGGCAATCTCTTGACTGCCGTTATTCACAGAGGCAATGACCTCTCTGCTTTCGTCAATATAGCTGACTTCAGAAATTTCATTAGACTCATCTTTGTTGTTAAAATCGTTTAATATCTTTTGAGCATCCTCTTTTAATTCTGCCTTGCTTTTCGATGAATCTTGTTCTAGGTAATACGATAACGAGTAGATTCGCTGATTCAAGGAATTATCATAGGAATTAATTAAGGACTGCTCTAGCTGCTTCACAAAGTACACGCCAATAATCTGCATGGCGACAATGATCAGCAGCACATAAATCAAGGTCAATTTAAAGTGAATCGAGCGAAAAAAACCTACTTTACTCATAAGAATCTTAGTCCTGCTCTGGGTTTCTTAAATAATAGCCGACGCCTCGTCTTGTTACGATCCAGCTCGGGTGGCTAGGGTTGTCTTCAATTTTTTCACGAAGACGGCGGACTGTCACGTCTACTGTACGGACATCCCCGAAGTAATCGTAGCCCCAAACCGTTTGCAGTAAGTGCTCACGTGTCATGACTTGTCCAATATGTTTCGCTAAGTAATGAAGCAATTCGAACTCACGATGCGTTAGCTCAATCGTTTCGTCACGCTTAGACACGACATACGCATCTGGGTAGATCACAAGTGAACCAATCTCGATATCATTTGATTCAGATTCTTCCTCTGATTGCGGAGCAGCCGTCTGTCTTCTTAAATTTGCTTTTACACGTGCAAGCAGCTCGCGTGTACTGAATGGCTTTGTGACATAATCGTCTGCACCAAGCTCAAGACCAATGACTTTATCGATTTCAGAGTCTTTTGCTGTCAGCATGATAATCGGCATGTCATATTTCTTTCTCACTTCACGGCATACTTCAACGCCATCTTTGTTCGGCAGCATAATGTCGAGCAAAATAATGTCTGGCTTAATTTCTTCTACCATTTCAAGGGCTTCATTTCCGTCATACGCACAATGAACCTCGTAGCCCTCTTTTCTTAAGTTAAATTCCAATATATCCGCAATCGGCTTTTCATCATCTACGACAAGAATCTTTTTTTCCATTGTGATTTCCTCCTGCATTTTTAGCATCTATGTCATTCCATTTTGCATGTCTCATTACGCCTTTTTCATTTACGAAAAAAAGGCTCACTGTCTATTATAACGTTTTAAGAGGCAAAGATAAAAATAATAACGGCTTTCTTTGCTAGTAAACGTTGGATAGAAGAACTCCGCCCAAAAAAATTTGATGACTTTTCCCTTTTTTATTGAAACTTTCCCAGTCACCAAACGTCTATATACATGTAACGTCTTCTTCTTATGGAGCCGGGCCCTACCTAGGTCCGGCTTCTCCCTTTTTATGCCTTCTTTTCATAATAAAAACGCACCTGCGATTGCAGATGCGTTTGGAAGTGGCTCGGGACGGAATCGAACCGCCGACACACGGATTTTCAGTCCGTTGCTCTACCAACTGAGCTACCGAGCCATCATCAAAAGATGAATATGTATAAATGGCGGTCCGGACGGGACTCGAACCCGCGACCTCCTGCGTGACAGGCAGGCATTCTAACCAACTGAACTACCGGACCTCAGTAACTTGCCCGAAAAAGCAATCGTGGTGCTCCTTCAAGCAAGTGAGGAAAAATTAGCTTAACGCTAAAGTAAATCAATGACCCGTACGGGATTCGAACCCGTGTTACCGCCGTGAAAGGGCGGTGTCTTAACCGCTTGACCAACGGGCCAAAACATGGTGAGCCATGAAGGACTCGAACCTTCGACCCTCTGATTAAAAGTCAGATGCTCTACCAACTGAGCTAATGGCTCTCGGTTTGTGAAAAGTAATTCTGAAGAAGTTGTACTGCGTCAAACCAATCGCTTTAAAAAAGCTGGAACATCGCATTTTAACAAGTTTCAGAGACCTTTGCAACAACGAGATTTATAATATCATAGAGTAATTACATATGGCAATACGTTTTTCGACATTTTTTTAAAAAAAGTGTCGGATTTGATATCTTCTGTTAAACCGCCTAATTCTGCAAGCGCCTTCATTCAATCATTGGCTACTGCCCAATCCAGCACACAGAAACGTTTGATTCCGACCAATATTGGTTATACAAGAAACAAACAGCATGGTGATTGAAAAAGGAGGAAGCATAGGATGAGTTCATTTAAATTAGGAGATAAAATGCCCGATTTTTCACTGCCAACAGTGCAGGGCGATCACATTGAGTTTTACAAACATTTAGAGGAGCATCAAAGCTGGCACCTCATCGTTTTCTTTAGAGGATCATGGTGCCCAGTATGTGTCGAGGAATTAAAAGAGCTGGAAAAACAGCAATCCTATTTTCAAGACAAGGATATTCACTTAATGACGATTTCAACGGATAACGCTGAAGACTTGAAAGAATTTGCAGACAAAGAGGGACTTTCTTTCCCCATCATGTCTGACCAAAACCTCACATCATTGAAAGCCTATGAAGTCTTCTATCACGGGGAAGATGCCCCATACGAAGACCACGGGGTGCACGGAGAACCTGCCTATTTCTTATTAAATGAAAAAGGCCAAGTCCTCTATCAGCAAAGACAAACAAGTCCATTTGGCAGACCACATGCCAACGAACTGCGCAAAATCATTCAATACATTCGTAAAAATTTAAAAGGCCAATATAAAAGCCTGAAGTAAGGAAAAAGCCCTCGTGATGAGGGCTTTTTTTATGAACGCCTTTTATTATATAGCCAATCTGCGGTGAAAAAAACAAAGAGACCCGCCATGAGAATGATAAAAGTGACAGGTGGTTTATTACCCTGGAAATACATGTACAGCGCATGTCCTCCTAATGCGAGAAGATAAAAGACAAATGCTGTTACAGCTGCTTTATGTGTATTCGCTTGTTCTCTTTTCGTCATTTTTTTAAAAAACATTGTGTCTATCCCCTTTATGATGCTTTTTTCATCGTCACCCGGCGAAGTGCCCGTGAACGAATATATTCCATTGGCCCGATTCCCCAGACGTTTAAGCAGCATGCTGAAATGGCGATTTGCAGCAGAGAGATCAACAACCATGATAAGACGATAAGGGGGGCGTTGATTTGACCGCCAAGACCCAATCCCCAGCTGTAAAAAAGAAGCGAGCAGATGACATTTTGCAGGATATAGCAGCTAAGCGCCATTTTCCCTACATATTCAAACCAAGTCCACATGAACCATGACTCCGTGCGTGCTAGAAGCTTCGCCACGACAGCAATATAGAAAATAGAGAGGAATGGCGAAAACACATAGCGCACCACGAATTCCACTATGTCATTTGGTACAAAGACGAGCGCATTCAGCGGCAGTCCAATCCACAAACCCATTCGGAACAATGTTTTCCGCAGAGTTTGCCCACGCTCATTTGCATAAAATACACCGGCTCTCATCATCCGCACACCTAATAAAAACAAAAAGGTATTCATTGGGATAATAAAGATTGCTTCTTCTCGGTACATCAAAAAGTGCTGTAATCGGTCTTGAACTTGAGATATCCATGTCTCCGGCAGTTGTTCTTCGTACGCTGGTTCACTGCTCTCGCCATAGGATTCATTTTCCAATTCAGAGAAAGAAAATACAACGAGAAAAGCCGTCACCAACAAATGAATGACACCCGAGACAATCATGCCTTTTTTGATGCGCCGACTTCCTCCACGGACAATAAACGCCACAAGCAAACCCGTGATGGCGTAACTCATGAGCACATCATATTCCATCACTAGCGCAAAATGGACAAAGCCTTCAATAAATAAAAATAAAAGAATCCATAAATATGTACCCGGCCAAGTCATATTTTTTCTTTTCGCCTGCTGGTATTTCAGCTCTAGCCCTACGCCAAACATGATTGTGAGCAGCGATAGCATTTTGCCATAAACGAACATAGAGACAAGACTTTCAAGAAAACTGCCATTTTCATATTCATCCGCAATCTGATCTGTCGCAAAGGTATCCCCTGCGTATGCAAAAAACCAGACGTTTGTACCCAATGTACCTAATATCGCAAAACCTCGTAAAATATCTAATAATCGTATTCTTTCTTTCACTAGAACGCTCCTTCCCTTTTATACAGTTATCATATTTTGGTAATATCGGGAAGTCAGTTCCGTAGAAATTAAGGAATATTTAAACAAAAAAAACACCAGTAAAATGTGTAATTTTACTGGTGTCTGATCAGTCTATAATGATGGACGGTACACGCTGCGGACAACGTTCGTTTGGGAACGGTCTGGTCCGACTGAGAAAATAGAAAGTGGAATACCTGTTAATTGTGAAATGCGCTCTAAGTAATGACGGGCATTTGCAGGCAGTTCACTTAAATTCTTCACGCCTGTAATATCCTCTGTCCAACCTGGCATTTCTTCGTAGACAGGTTCACATTTCGCTAATTCATTTAGACTTGCTGGGAATTCTTCAGTGATTTCTCCGTTCAATTTATAAGCAACACAGATTTTCAATTTCTCAATCCCTGTTAGTACATCGATGGAGTTAAGAGATAAATCTGTAATTCCGCTCACACGGCGCGCATGACGGACAACAACACTGTCAAACCAACCAACACGGCGCGGGCGGCCAGTTGTCGTACCGTATTCACGGCCAACTTCACGGATTTGATCGCCAATTTCATCATGGAGTTCTGTCGGGAATGGGCCATCACCTACACGAGTTGTGTAAGCTTTTGATACGCCGACCACATGTTGAATTTTCGTAGGACCTACACCAGAACCAATCGTCACGCCTCCAGCCACTGGGTTAGATGACGTCACGAACGGATATGTCCCTTGATCGATATCAAGCATAACGCCTTGTGCCCCTTCAAAAAGAACACGGCGGCCTTCATCTAGAGCATCGTTCAATACAACAGATGTGTCCACGACATATTTTTTCACTTGCTGACCATATTCATAATACTCATCTAAAATATCTTCAATTTTGAAGCCTTCTGTGTCGTACATTTTCTCTAAAAGACGATTTTTCTCTTCTAGATTACGGGCAAGCTTCTCTTCAAATACTTCACGATCTAATAAATCTGCGATACGGATTCCGACGCGGGCAGCTTTGTCCATATAAGCTGGTCCGATTCCTTTTTTCGTCGTACCGATCTTGTTAGCCCCTTTCCGCTCTTCTTCTACCTCGTCCAATTTTAAGTGATAAGGCAGAATGACATGGGCTCTATTGCTGATTCTGAGGTTATCTGTACTCACATTCCGTTCGTGAAGATACGCAAGCTCAGTGACCAACGCTTTAGGATCAACCACCATTCCATTACCGATGACACAAGTTTTCTCTTTGTAAAAAATACCGGACGGAATGAGGTGTAGCTTGTAAGTCACTCCATCAAATTTGATTGTGTGACCTGCATTGTTTCCCCCTTGATAACGGGCAATCACCTCTGCATTTTCTGAAAGGAAATCGGTAATTTTCCCTTTCCCTTCGTCACCCCACTGCGTACCTACTACGACTACTGAAGACATATCGTGCACCTCCGTTAACCTTTCAAAACGTTATCTCTTTCAAACACATTTATTTTATCAATGGACAATGAAAAAGTCAACGTGAAATCCGAACATTAATATCTTGAAATCAAATTTTGTTCGTTTTACATGTGAGGAAAAGCGCTTTAATTGCTCATTCTACGCTTAAACAAGGAGATTTCGATCAAAATTACTGTTTTTCTCATTTCCGTTTGTTCAGTGATTTTCAATCAATTGAATCATCGAACTTGCCATAAAGTCGGGTGAGTATGGTCTACCTTTTCTCAGCCACCACTCAGCTGTTCCAACATAAGCAGAAATGACAAATTGCTTCTGCATCTCGAGAGGAACGTGTTGTGGATCAGGTGTTGAACCTGTGACTTCTTCTAGCCCCAAAGTAAAACTTTCTTCAAAAAAAGCACTGGCCGTCTGATGAATATTAAGCTCTCTTCCCCTTTTCAAGAGAATCTGATACTCCTCTTCATGTTCCTGCAAATGCTGATAAAAGCGATAAATATACACATATGCTGCATGATCGCTCTTCCACTCACTTTCATGTACAGGAGCAAAAATAGCGGTTTTCATGACATCAAACATCTCATCCATGACCTGCTGAGCTAAGTCAAACTTATCCTCATAATGCTGATAGAAGGTGGTGCGATGGATTCCTGCCTTGTTCGTCAAATCTTGTACAGAAATCTTCCCCCATTCCTTCTCCTTTAATAACTGAAATAACGCTTTTCTTAATTGTTGCTTTGATTCAGTTGTGCGCTTATCCCCTCTGTAGCAGTCCGCCACAAGCCGCTCTCCCCTTCCCATTTTCTTCAACAGATTTCTCTTTTCTGTTGGTTGAATCCTTTCTCCTGATGAATTACCTTTAAATCTAACACAGTGAAAAAAAGGAATCATCTGACAACCCATAAGGAGTGATGATCATGGAAACAACAACACCTAGTGCCGTTCAGAAAGCGTTATTAAGAGGGAAAAATAAGCAGGACCCGTATCACCCATTTGATTGGTACGCCAAAATGCGTCAAGAATCCCCTGTTCATTTTGATGAACACAGCCAAACATGGAGTGTCTTCACCTATGAAGAAGCAAAGCGCGTCACCATCGATAAAGATACCTTTTCTAGTCAACCTCCTCAAGACCACCGGAAACATTCACTGATGAAAACAATGGTCATGATGGACCCGCCAAAACATACACGAATCCGTTCCATTGTGAGCAAAGCCTTTACACCCCGGGTGATGAAATTGTGGGAACCACGCATTCAAGAGTTAATGGATGATCTCATTGCACAAATAGAAGGTAAGGAAGAGATTGATCTTGTTCAAGACATCTCCTATCCGCTTCCTGTCATAGTCATTGCAGAGCTTTTAGGTGTGCCAACAGAACATAAACAATCCTTTAAAGAATGGTCCGATATTCTCGTCAGCATGCCTAAAAGTGAACATGAAAAAGATGTCGTTGAATGGCAAAAAACACGGGATCAAAGCGAAGCGGACATGATGGCGTTTTTTGCTGACATCATTGAAGAGAAGCGGCAGAACCTTAGTGAGGATTTGATTTCGCTTTTAATCCAAGCGGAGGAAGATGGAGATAAGCTGTCCGCAGACGAATTAATTCCTTTCTGCAATCTTCTCCTGTTAGCAGGCAACGAAACGACCACCAACCTGATCTCCAATATGATCTTTAGTTTGTTAGAAAATCCGGGGTCGTATGAAGCGCTCGCTCAATCACCTGACCTCATTCCTCGAGCTGTGGAGGAGGCTGTCCGTTTTCGTGCCCCTGCGCCTACCATCGTCCGGTATGTCACAGAAGACACCGAACTTGGAGGAAAAGTCTTGAAAAAGGGAGACAGTGTGATTGTCTTTCTTGCTTCTGCGAACCGGGATGAGCGTCAATTTCCAAACGCACATGAGTACGATATACACAGGCACCCTAATCCCCATATTGGCTTTGGCCACGGCATTCATTTCTGCCTAGGCGCACCACTTGCTCGCCTGGAAGCCTGCACTGCCATCAAAGCCATACAGTCACGATATGAATCACTAGAGCTTCTCTCTTACGTCCCAATGACAAGCAGCGGTATGTATGGACTAAAAGCACTGAAGCTCCGTGTCACGCCTCGTTGCTAACAAAAAAGGCTCCCACAAGATGGGAGTCTTTCTTAATCAGGTGTAATTCCTTCTGTATTCATGAGCACCACTCGATATCCATCTGGATCTTCAATCGTCACGCCTCCTCGATCCCAGTACGGGTTCGTAGAGGTGACATGCCGTCCGCCAAATGCGATCAGTCTCTTTTTCATCTGCTGAAATTCCTCTTCATCCGGAATATAGAATACAAGCAGCTGCTCTGGGTGGGGAACAGGCAAGCTTTCGTCTTCTTCATGTTTGGTGATTTCCAGATGAACATGCTGGTGAGGAAGCCCAAGCATGACCCCATCATACCCTTCATGCTGATCAAATGAGCCTATTCGTTTCAGCCCTAAACCTTCTTCATAAAAAGAAACAACCTCTTTCATGTTGACGGTCGGACGTGCGATGCGTAATTGAGCGGCTTCGAATTGTTGAAACTTCATCAGTCATCACTCCTTTTCTCTCCCTTTAGTATACGCTCTCTTTTTCTCCCACTCCTCCTCATTTCGACTGTTTTTCAGTCATTCTTTCGATGTAGATGGATCAAAAAAGCCCAGCTTCTTGAGCTGGGCTTTAAGCACCGGGCGGAACACCCGCATCGTCAAATCTTCTCTCTAAGTTGACGAATTTGTTATATTCTTTCACGAAAGCCAGTGATACCGTTCCAACTGGACCGTTACGCTGTTTCGCAATAATAATTTCAATAATGTTCTTATTCTCTGATTCTTTGTCATAGTAATCATCACGATAAAGGAACGCCACAATATCGGCATCCTGCTCAATACTTCCTGATTCACGAATATCAGACATCATCGGACGTTTGTCCTGACGCTGCTCTACCCCACGAGAAAGCTGTGATAAGGCAATGACCGGCACTTCAAGTTCTCTTGCTAGTGACTTTAAAGCCCTAGAAATTTCAGATACCTCTTGCTGACGGTTATCGCTTGATCGTCCACTCCCTTGGATGAGCTGTAAGTAGTCAATCAGGATCATACCAAGCCCGTTTTCTTGCTTCAAACGGCGGCATTTCGAGCGAATCTCACTTACTCTAATACCAGGTGTATCATCAATGAAAATCCCACTGTTTGATAGCGAACCCATCGCCATTGTCAGCTTACCCCAGTCCTCTTCTGTGAGATTACCGGTTCTTAGGTTTTGTGCATTGATATTTCCCTCGGCACAAAGCATACGCATGACCAGCTGCTCAGCGCCCATCTCTAAACTAAAGATGGCGACACTTTCATCTGTCTTGGTCGCAACGTTTTGTGCAATATTTAACGCGAAGGCTGTTTTCCCTACGGACGGACGAGCCGCTACAATAATCAAGTCATTTCGCTGGAAGCCAGCTGTCATCCGGTCAAGCTCTGAGAAACCCGTTGGAATCCCAGTGATATCACCTTTTCGATTATGAAGCTGTTCAATATTATCATATGTCTGAACAAGAACGTCTTTAATGTTTTGGAAAGCTCCTGAGTTTTTACGCTGAGCCACTTCCATAATGGTTTTTTCAGCATCACTCAATAGATCTTCTACTTCATCCTCACGCGTATATCCATCTTGTGCAATGGTTGTCGCTGTACGGATCAGACGTCTTAAAATGGATTTTTCTTCCACGATTTTTGCATAATATTCAATGTTTGCGGCAGTTGGGACAGAGTTCGCAATATCGGTTAAATACGAAATCCCGCCTACCTCTTCTAGTAAGTCTGTATTGGCAAGTTCTGATGTCACCGTGACAAGGTCAACCGGTTCCCCTCTATCACCAAGTACAAGCATCGCATTGTAAATCTTTTGATGCGACATTCTATAGAAATCCTCTGGAATTAATACTTCAGAAGCGAGCGTTAGCGCAGATGGTTCTAAAAAAACAGCACCTAATACGGCCTGCTCGGCTTCTATATTTTGCGGCGGCAGCCGGTCATCGAGAAGTTCCGTCATGCCAAGCACCGTCCTTTCATAAAAAAATACGCTACTCATCATTTTAACATTTTCATCAATAAAAAAGTGAAAAACATCAACTATAGTCAAAATTACCATGTCGATGTTTTGTTGAACAGCGAAACAACACACTTCAAATAGAAAAGACTCTGTAACATAAATTGTTATAGAGTCCTTTGTATCGCTAATGGAATTTGTAGCTGTTGTTCACACATGTGATCGATACTCCAACATGGCATGAACACGCACATGATCAAACCTTGCAAATATCAGGTGCGTTTTTTAATCTATCGTTTTCTTAACTCCATAATTCACCTGTTGCCCAATGTCTTGTAAGGAGCCATTTTGATAACTAATAGATAACACCAAATCGGGAATAGAATCATACCCGTTCTTCGCTAAGTCAAAGAGCTGTGCACCATAATGTGATGCAGCAATGCGGGCATTTTCTGCTGTGTATGGGTTTTTCAGAAGTTCTTCTTTGTAGATATCAAAAATGTTCGCTCCGGTATCCGTTACAAATTGACCGTTTACAATGCTTAAATCTTTTAAATTGTAGCCTGTCACCGTTTTAATTTGATTGACAAGGTGGAACTTTGCAAGTGAATCCGGCGTGAATTGAGTCGAATCATCATTTCTACTTTTCATAATATGGAAAAATAGTTCTCTTGTATTGTTGCTTGTATTTAATATGTCTTCTATTTGTTTGATCAGTGATTCATCAGTTGATCCACTCACCACTAATTTGAAATGATTTGGGTCAATGGTAAAAGTTAAATTGGCGTTTTTAGGAATGTTCAAACCATTGGTAGAAAACAAAGCTTGCAGTTGTTCGTTCACCTTTTGACGATTCAATAGTTTCTTTTCTACACTTTCTTGGGTAGGGTCGTACCGATTTTCATTACGGAAGGCGGCATCATTAAAATTATAATACCCTCCTCTCCCATGGTTAGCCCAACCAATTTCCATAGAGTAAGCAGCATCTCTTTCTGGTTTGGTTAGGTCACTTCTGAAATAAGGAGAGTATGGATTTCGATACTTATCAAATATATGACCATGAGGATCTTTGAATCGTTTGTTTTGTTCATTTATTTTTTCGTATTTTTCATCTAATATTTTCATCCGTCTATCAGATTCGGTCATCACTTCATTTGTACTTTTAATAGCTGATTGACCTTTAGAATCTATTTGGTTCAGATTGTTCGAAGAACTGGCTGTATATGACGTATTAATATTCATTTTGATTCTCCTTTTTTAAGAAAATAGTGATTATTAAATATATCGGCAATTCAGTTAAAATTTGTTAGTTTAATGTCGATATAGTAATTATTACAAGTAGGGTTAATATATGACAAATACTATCTTTAAACGTTTATTATTACCAGCATTATTATTGGCGCTTGTTACTAGTTTTTTTGCACCTAAGTCAGCGGAAGCAGCAATTACCGGGAATAACAGTCCTAACACTGCAAGTTCAATGGGATATTGGAAAAATAGTCGTTCAGACACGACAATCTTACCTGAAGGTGAAAATGAAGCGTATTATCAGTTTACGATCAATAAAGGTGAAAGAGTTTATGTCAGAAGTTCGTATAATAAGCAATATACTGGGATGAAAATCGAGGTTTATAACTCAAAATATTCTGATGCGAAAACAGAAGTAATTAATCCTGATTCAGTAACACCCTTTATTTTTGCAAATACTGGTGACGTGACTTCAACTTCAGAAACTTATTTTGTGAAAGTAACCCGTGGTACATATACCGGAGACATGTATTTTTCTGTTTCCATTCAAGATCGTATCAAATCTGGAAATGGGACATTCAATTTTACGGGGACGGCTACAAACTTGGGGAATTCTTCTTTAAATTTTTTAGGGGTTGATTCTTCTGTCATTACAATGGATTTAACGAACAATTCTTCTATTCCTAAAAGTGCAATTGTCAAATCGATTACGACAACTAGCACTCAAACACCCAACCAAGGGAATGTCACACACAAACTAATGGCTAGTGATAGTAACATTTGGTATCAATCACTTTTCTCCTCTGCAACAAGTGGTTCTTATCGTATATCTCTGGATGATCAATTAAGAGTCGCTCAAAAATGGAGCTTTAAGTACAACGCAAAAGCTACCGCGAGATCTACTATGAGCAATGTCAAAGCCGATATCCGTTACGAATATGATGTCACAGATGGATTTTAAGTGAATGATGTTAACAGATATGTACACCAATATGATCAAAAAGTAAGGGCACATCCCTTACTTTTTTTATTGCCTCATTTTTGATGTTATATGTTATTTCGCCACTTTTAAAACAGCCCCTCCTCTTTCAACACGCTCTCTAGCAGAACCCCGACTGACCATTTCATTTTGTTATGAATGAAAATGTTAAAAAGAAGAGTAGTGTATTTTTGTATGAAAGGACGGTGCTTGGTATGGCAGAACTTCTCGATGACCGGCTGCCGACGCAAAATATAGAAGCAGAGCAGGCCGCACCAATGAATTGGGCAAAATTAACATTTATATAACTTTATGAACATTTGACTTTATAATTAATAACTATTATTATTTGGTGTGCTCACATGATAATTGAGAATCATTTTCATTTGAAGTTTTCAAGTAATACTCTCATCCAACCAATATTCACAAGTCTGCTTTTATCACCATATGAGGATCATTTTGAGGAAGGGAATTTTTATATATGTTGAAACACCCTGAAGGAATGGGTACTGAGAATTCACTTTTCGGAGAAAGCCGCCCCTTTTTTATACCTGGGACGGAGCAACTGGATATCACAGCACACCCATACAGACTTTTTATATTTAAACCGAATGCTACTCCTCCAGCGGCTGGTTTTCCAGTCATGTACGTACTTGATGGAAATTCGCTTTTTGGCACAATGGTCGAAGCCATTCGTTTACAGTCAAGAAGACCTGAAAAAACAGGAATCATACCTGCAATCATTGTTGGAATTGGCTATCAAACAGAAGAATCCTATCATCCGCTTAGGCATTATGATCTCACTCTTACCGCCCCTGATGCTTCCATTGGGAGGAAAAGAAAGGACTTCTCCAACCATACATATGGCGGCGCTTCTACTTTCTTTTCTTTTTTAGAAATGACGGTAAAGCCCTATATCGAACAACGCTTTCCGATCAACCAAAGTCGTCAAACACTGTTTGGGCATTCTCTTGGCGGTCTTTTTGTATTACACACACTATTTGAGCACCCTGATGCTTATCAGACATATATTGCAGGGAGCCCTTCTATCCACTGGAACAAAAAATTATTTCTAGAAAAAGAACACCAATTCACCAACTATATACGTCAGGTGCCTATGGATGTCAGGCTGCTTGTAGGTGTAGGTGAGTTAGAAAAACATCATCCATGTCAAATGAATGATCATGCCAATTCACTAGCAAATCGTATGTTGCCTTTATCGTCATACGGCTTGCATACTGCCTATCACGAGTTCCCTGAAGAAGGACATACGTCCGTTTTGCCGGTGCTGATGAATTATGCTTTTCGTTTTGCACTCTATCATGATGATCCTTTAACAACCACAGACATGAAAAAAAGCTAGTGAACACACGAAATATAGTGATCTATCTCAAAAGATTGCCCTTATCACAGGCGCAGGACGGACAACGAATGCAAGTATTTCTCTATACCCTACGCACCCTGATCTCCATCAGGGTGCTTTTTTGACAGAATAAACACACCATTTTCCAGCTCTTTCTGATACAATTCAATTGAGAATGTTTATCAATTAATAAGAGATCAGGTGGTTTTATGGGAAACAATCATCAATTATGTACAAAGGTAAATGCTGAACAATGCATTTATCGATTAACATATACTGAAAAAATAAATAATGCAGATCTTCCACATACGGAGCAGCAGTTGTCAGATACTTTCTGCCTCCTCTTTAACATAAGCGGCAGCGGTTTACTTACATTGAATGATCAAAGATGGCGATTGAAAAATCTGACACTCTATACGATGATGCCTAGGGAAACATTTATGTTGAAAACAGAGCCTTATCAAAAACACGAGCTCTACCTGTTTCGCTTTCAGATGTACACGCCGCAAGGTCAAAACATAGAAGAAGTATCAACTGAACAAGCCCGATCTTTACTGAATGTATGGCAATTTATCGATATTAGCTCGATTGAACACATTCATTCTTTACTGTCCGACATGACAGCAAAATGGCAAAAACCTGAATCCATTAGCTTTTTTAGAAGCCAAACCCTTTTTCAACAGCTCATCCTGCAGCTTTTCACACTGCATAAAGAAGACATTTGTGACACAACACATGCCCTTTTCAAAACAAAACAATATATCGATCAACATTCCGAAGAACCTCTCAGCCTTACAAGTCTATCTCATATGGCTGGTATCAGCGCCAATCATTACAGCGAGCTATTTAAAAAGCATTTTGATGTGAGTGTCACTGATTATATCACCAAGAAAAGACTGGCTAGAGCCAAACAGTTCATGGCAAAAGGTCATGCAAAGCTCAAAGACATTGCACAGGCCATCGGCTATCAAGACCCCTATTACTTTAGCCGCATCTTTAAGAAAAAAACGGGTATCACTCCTTCTGCTTATATGAAAAGCCGTCAACGGAAAATGGCTGCTTATGGTCATTCCATACTCGGGCAGCTCACACCCATTCATATCATCCCATATGCTGCCCCTCTTCACCCTAAATGGACAGCACATGATTTTGAGCATTATGCAGAAGAAATTCCGATTCATCTGAGTGCACATCGTATCTACGAGCACGCTGAAGCCAATTTACAGCAATTGAAGGAAGCACAACCTGAGCTGATCATTGCCAATGATCATGTGACAGAGGAAGAAAAACAAGTGTTGAAAACCATCTGTCCTGTTCACTTTGTTCCATTCACACAATTGGATTGGCGCGCTCAATTCAGACAAACAGCTCTGTTCTTAAACGAAACGAGGGAAGCAGAAGAATGGCTCCTTCATTACGAAGAACTCGTCATTCAAGCGAAAAAGGCATGCCTTATTGATCATCCACCAAGAACCGTCCTGCCTCTTCGTATCTTTCAAGATCAGCTCTACTTATCTGTCAATCGTACTATGGCAGAAGTAATTTTTCATGACATTGGCCTTCTACCAGCTTTTCAGAATGATGGACAGCTAATAGAAAAAAAAATCAGCATTCACTCTATACAGCAGTTAGACCCCGATGCCATCTTCCTCTTGTTGCATAAAGAACCAAAAACCATTGCTTTTTATCAAAAGTTAAAGCAACAGGAGGCTTGGCAAAATCTCAAGGCTGTGACGCAACAAGCCGTCTATCCACTCGCTTCTGACCCTTGGCGTGAATACACAGCAGCCAGTCATCAACGAGTCATTCAGGACCTTTTATCTTTTTTTCCGTAAAAAGTCCATCACTAGACAGATCATTGTCTATGGATAAAAGGACGAATGACTACTACAATCTTTAATTGAGAACAATTATCAGTTAAAGGAGAAAATAAATGAAAAAATGGTTCGCATTGCTTATCCTTTGTATCATGACGATCACCGCAGCAGCCTGTGGTGCTGCAGAAAATAAACCGGCTTCAAACACAACCAAAAGCAAGTCAGCTGAAGCAGCAGAAACAAACATCAAATATTTAGATCAAACGTACAAACTCAAAACACCAGTGAAAAGAGTCGTCATTGCTGGAAGCCTAGAATCGATGGAAGATGCAAAACTACTTGGTATCGAGCCTATTGGTGCTTCTACTGTCGGCGGCACTTTCCCTGAATTATTTAAAGACATTACAGCAAAAACAGAAGGCATTGGGGAAAAAACAGAACCGAACCTAGAAAAAATCTTAAAACTAAAACCAGACGTGATACTCGGATCAACCAAGTTCCCGCCTGCAACAATTAAAAAACTAGATAAAGTTCAAACGACGATCCCAGTATCACATGTCTCTTCCGACTGGGAAAGCAACCTTTTATTACTCGGTGAACTGACTGGAAAAAGTGAAGAAGCGAAAAGCATCATTTCTGATTATCAGAAAGATCTCAAACAAGCGAAAGAAACCCTGAAAGACAAAAGCAACAACAAAACAGCTGTCATTTTACGCATTAGACAGGGCGACCTGTACGTGTACCCTGAAGACGTATACTTCAACTCTACTTTATATGGGGACTTAGGATTTACAGCACCAAGTGATATCAAAAAAGCCAAAGCACAAGCAATGATTTCATTGGAACGCCTAGGTGAACTCAATCCTGATTATATCTTTGTTCAGTTCTCCCAAGAGGAAAACTCATCGAATCCAAATGCATTGAAGGACTTAGAGGGAAATAAAATTTGGAACAGCCTAAAAGCTGTGAAAAATGGGCACATCAATGAAAATGTCGTTGATCCTATGCTTCAGGGAGGAACAGCACTAAGCAAAACCACCTTCCTTGATCAGGCTGTCAAATGGCTAGATCAAACCAACTAAAAAGATGCGCATCTTGACAAAGGGCTAAACATTTTAGCCCTTTGTTCTTCTTTTCAGCGAAGCTTGAAAACTTGAAGGAGAGAATATACATGAACGGAACGTTTCTATATGACGAATTGAACGGGCGGCAGCTTGATATTTACCTTCCACGAGACACCTCTATTGATGTTCCAGCTGTCTTTGTACAAGATGGCTCTTCTTTGTTTAGAACCCACCTGCTAGAGATCGAAAGCATGATTGAAGCCAAAACCATCTCGCCAATCATCATCGTCGGTATACACCCCTTCAATCGACTTGACGAATATACACCTTGGAAGGCATCATCACTGCATTCTGGATTCCCTGACTTTAAAGGTGAGGCACAGACATATGTGTCATTTTTAGCAAATGACTTGCTTCCATATATCAAAAGAGAATACCCAGTCAAACAGACCGGTCATGAACATAGCCACGTAGGTGCTTCATTAGGTGGACTCTTTGCTATTTATACCTTATTCATGTACCCTGCTCTTTTTAAAAACATCGCATCTATCTCTGGGTCATTTTGGTATCAAGATTTTCTACCGTTTGCTAAACAACAAAGCATTCAGTCTGTGGACCACCTTGTCTATTTGTCTGTAGGCAGTGAAGAAGGGAAAGGCAAAACATCTGTCCAACAGCACATGCCTTTATTCAACAAACAACTCCATGATCTTTTATTACAGAAAGGGATGCAGGAACGAAAGCTTCACTTTCACCTTGAACAAGGAGAGGGCCACCATCTGAAACAATTTCAAAAAAATTTCTTATCGGCCATCAAGTGGTTTTATAAAAGAAAACCCAAATTTTTTATCAGCAAGTCACAAAGTCGATATGGTATATTGGAACGTATAGATTGAAAGAGGAGGGATTTGCGCATGAGACCTTTACAAATCTCAGCCGATACCGCACAAAAGCTTGCTGCATCACTCAATGTACCGTTAGAGCAAATCATGCATATGCCGCAGCACATCTTATTAGCTAAATTAGCGGAGCTTGAACAGAAGAAAGATCGTTCTTAAAGAAATAAAGGAGTTTACATTCATGGAACAACAACTAGAAAAATCAACATTTCATCCCCGCAGTACAGGGCAAACCATTTTGCTGATTGCTGGGATTTTACTCATTGCCTTTAACCTGAGGCCAGCCATTACGTCTGTTGGTCCTGTGATCGGTGCCATTCGTTCTGATTTACAGCTTTCAAATGGACTTGCTGGTTTCCTCACGACATTACCACTGCTCTCATTCGCATTGCTATCTCCCATTGCACCTAAAATCGGAAAACGTCTTGGGAATGAACGAACACTTTGGCTTGGGCTTGCTGTCCTGCTCTTTGGGATTGTCATTCGTTCATTTGGCAGCATCACCTTTTTAATGATAGGAACGGCGCTAGTCGGCGTCGGGATTGCGATTTGTAATGTGCTTTTACCTGGACTTGTGAAACATAAATTCCCTGCACATGCTGGATTAATGACAAGCGTGTATACGACATCGATGTCCGTTTTTGCTGCACTTGCATCTGGTGTCAGCGTTCCGCTCAGTCATGCAATGCCTGGCGGCTGGAATACATCATTCCTTGTCTGGGCCGGACTTGCCCTTCTTGCGATGATGGTGTGGGCGCCGCAGCTTCTTCATCAGAACACAGCGGCTGTCAAAAGCATTTCGCTCAAAGAGCAGCCAATATGGCGTTCACGTGTCGCATGGCAGGTGACCTTTTTTATGGGCTTGCAATCATTCCTTTTCTACAGCAGTATCGCATGGTTTCCTGATATTTTGACATCACATGGCATGAACCTAGCGACAGCGGGATGGATGCTATCCATTATGCAGTTCACTGGTCTGCCATCGACCTTCTTAACGCCCGTTTTTGCAGAAAAATTAAAAACGCAAAGACCGCTTGTCGTCGGCCTTGTCCTTGTGTATTTACTCGGCATGATTGGTATCCTCCTCGGAGGGTCGACGCCTATTCTTGTCATCTCTGTGCTATTCATCGGCGTCGGACAAGGGGCCAGTATCAGTCTTGCCCTCACATTTATCGGATTACGAACAACCAATATGGAACAAGCAGCTGCCCTTTCTGGAATGGCGCAGTCACTCGGTTATTTATTAGCCGCTGTTGGTCCATTCATGATCGGTATCCTTTTTGATGTGACACATACATGGACGCCATCTATTATCATCTTTATCATCGTTCTATTTTTCATGTTTTTATCCGGTATGCGTGCTGGACGAAGCGTCTATATTTCAGATCCATCATAAACAAAGAACCCGTCTCACGAGGAGACGGGTTCTTTTCTGTTTATGCTTGTTCTGTGACGTGCACCTTTAATGTTGCTTGTACTTCTGGGTGAAGCTTCACCGGTACATTTGTGTATCCTAACGCACGAATGGCATCATTCAACTCGATTTTACGCTTATCGAGTTTGATTTGATGTTCTTTTTGCAATTTATCAGCGATCTGTTTGCTTGTAATCGAACCAAATAGACGACCGCCTTCACCTGATTTAGCAGTGAGTTCCACTGTCAGCGCCTCAAGTGTTTCTTTTAATTGTTTCGCTTGCTCAAGCTCTTGGATGGCATTCTTTTTCTCTTTGTTTTTCTGCCCTTCCAATGCACTTAGGTTCGTTGGAGTTGCTTCAACAGCTAACCCTTGTTTGATGAGAAAGTTGTGAGCGTATCCGTCAGCTACATTTTTGACTTCGCCTTTTTTCCCTTTGCCTTTTACGTCTTTTAGAAAGATGACTTTCATCTTTGAACCCCTCCTTCGAAATATTCGTCTATGGCAGCTTTTAACTTCTCTACCGCTTCTTCAATGGTTATACCATAAATCTGGGTCGCAGCGTTAGTTAAATGACCGCCGCCATCTAATGCTTCCATAATGATTTGAACGTTGATATCCCCTAACGATCTTGCACTAATACAGACCGTATCGTCATCTCGCCTTGCGACAGCAAATGATGCTTCAACCTCACTCATCGACAAGAGAGAATCAGCCGTCTGTGCGATCGTAATTTGATCATAATACTCAGACCTGTCAGACGGCAAGGAAGCAATCGCTACCTGATTTTGATACAGCTCTGTATGCTGAATGAGCTTTGCCCGTTTGATGTAATGATCGACTGTCTCTTTCAAAAACTTTTGCACAAGGACAGGATCTGCCCCTTTTGCACGAAGGTAGGATGCTGCATCGAACGTTCTTGACCCCGTTCTGAGGGAGAAACTCTTCGTATCCACGATGATCCCAGCAAGAAGTGCTGTGGCTTCAATCATGTTAATCCGCAATTTCTTCGGCTGATACTCTAACAGCTCTGTCACAAGTTCTGCTGTAGATGAAGCATACGGCTCCATATAGACAAGTAAAGGATCACGGATAAATTCCTCACCACGTCTATGGTGGTCAATGACAACGACGTTTTCGATCTTATTTAGCAGTCGTTCTTCCATCACAAGCGACGGTTTATGTGTATCTACGACCACAAGCAATGTGTCATCCTTTGCAAGCTCCATCGCTTCCTCAGGCGTGATAAAACGGGACCAAAGTTCTTCATAATTTTTAATTTCACTAATTAAGCGTTGAACGCTATCCCCAATCTGGTTGGCATCAATGACGATGTAACCTTCTTTTCCATTCGCCTGAGCAACCTTTAAAATCCCGATCGAGGCACCGATAGAATCCATGTCGGGGAACTTATGCCCCATGATCATGACATTACCGCTTTCAGATACAATTTCTTTTAAAGCATGTGAAATGACCCGTGCGCGTACTCGTGTCCGTTTTTCCATTGGATTGGTTTTCCCACCGTAGAATTTCACTTTCCCATTCGGCTGTTTAATCGCTACCTGATCTCCGCCCCGTCCGAGGGCAAGGTCAAGACTCGACTGCGCAAGTGCGCCAAGTTCTTTTAAAGAAGGAACAGACGCACCGATTCCAATACTAAGGGTAAGCGTGGCGCTATGTGCCCCTGTTTTCTCACGAACCTCGTCTAAAATGGAAAACTTCGACGCTTCAAGCTCTGCTAAGATGCTCTCGTTTAATACCGCCATAAATCGTTCAGATGAAATTCTTTTTAGGAAAATGCCATATTCTTGTGCCCAATTGTTTAACAGCGATGTGACTTCACTATTAATCGCGCTGCGCACCTGATCATCGAGACCTTGTGTGACATCATCATAATTGTCTAAAAAGATATAAGATAACACCGTTCGTTCATTTTCATACTGTCTTTCAATCTGCACTTGTTCCGTGACATCAAAGAAATATAAAAGGCGCTCTGACCGTTTAATAATGACTTTGAATTTCCGGTCATTCAGCGTCACATTTTCTGTCTCAACCTCTTGTTTAATAAGAGGCACAATGGATTCAAATGTATCATACAAGGATCTGCCGACAAGTGTGCTTTCATGGAAGCACGAAGCGAGAAATGGATTGGTCCATTCGATATAATACTGGTCATTAAACAGCATAATACCAATTGGCATCTCCATTAATGCTTCTTCTCCAACCTTTTTGACTCGATAGGATAATGTTGAAATATATGAATCAATCTCTTTTTGCACCTGCGTATCTGCCCACTTTAAAAAGTAGAGCACACCCGCAAGGACTAAAAGACCAACCGCTCCTATGATCCAATTAAAATAAAGGTTGAGGAGGACTGTGATCACCGCAAGAACAATTAACGCGAAGATCGGATACTTGATGACAGGTTTTCGATAGAAGCTTGGCACTGATATCAACTCCTCAACATTCAGAGTGAATTATTTGTTTTTACTTTTTCTCTTAAATCAAAGCCTATGTCAGCAATCCCTATAATACGCACAATCACACCGATTGGCGGAAAGAGAATCGTCAATACGACGGCAAAAATGGGTACCACTTTTGAGATGTTTTTTTCGTGGCAATAATAGAAGATAAAAGAAAAGCCCTGAATAAGCACCAGTATAAATAAAATTTGAAAAGCACTCGTTTGCACGAGCGATAAAAAGCTGCCTTTCTCCGGCTGAATCAGCATCAAAAGCAGTGTGAGTAAATAATACCATACCATGCTTTTTGGCAGTCGCATATCCTTAAATTTCTTAAGAGCTGGCATGTCTGGAACAAACCGTTTAATCAACGGCCGCACAAACCAATGATTGACGAAAGACATGAGCGTGACAAAAATCAAAAGCGCTACAGGTAAAGAATTTAATGCCGTATCCTTCATCTCTCTAAACTGCTTGAGTTGTTTTGCTATCTCCTGATCAGAAGCGCCAGATTGTTTTAAGGTACTCTCTACCATCGGCATGATTTGGTCAATTGATTCCTTTGCGACACCCAGTATATCTACTTGAAACAGCTGGACACTGACAACAAAGTAAATGAGAAAACTGAATAAGTAGATCAGCGCACCCGTAATAATAGCCTGACCTGGCTGCCTCCTGCTGTAGAAAACACCCATACCTACTCCAACAGCAATCAGCATTGGCGCACTTAACAGCCCATTAATAGACCCAATTAAAAAGCTGATCACTATGCCAATAGCGCCAGCCGCAATTCCTTTTTTCAAGCCATGCCTGATTGTATAGAGAATGATCGGAATCGGAGCAGCCATGAAGAAAATAATGGCTAAAAGTGGCACATACAAATAAAACAGCGTCATGACCGCAAAAATACTGATCATGATAGCGCCTTCTACTAACGCTTTTGTTTGTTTCACACCTTCACCTCAATCCAATCATTTTTCTATATCTTGCTCAATGTGTACTTCTATGTATTCGTACGATGTACGCTCCGTCATATCTTGACCCAACCTTTATTTTACCATAGCCGTAAATCGCAAGTAAAATGCAGGCTATTCCAAGAACGTTTCACGTGGAACAACTTAGATCGTCTTGTACATGCAACTTTTCAGACAGCATGTTACAATTTTTTAGATTATTCTTAGCTATAAACCCTGAATTCAAGGTCAAAAGCTGTTAGAATAGAAACATCATCAATAAAAGTAAGAAGGAGAATTCACATGGGAAAAACACTCGTATTCGGACACAAAAACCCTGACACAGACACGATTTGCTCTGCTATCGCTTACGCTGATCTGAAAAACAAAATTGGCGTTCAAGCAGAAGCTGTCAGACTTGGAGAAATCAATGGAGAAACACAATACGCATTAGATTTCTTTAAACAAGAAGCACCTCGTTTCATTGAAACGGCTGCAAACGAAACAAAACAAGTCATTCTTGTCGATCATAACGAATTCCAACAAAGTGTAAGCGATATTGATCAAGTACAAGTGACAGAGGTCATTGACCATCACCGTATTGCCAACTTTGAAACAAGTGAACCTCTTTACTATCGTGCTGAGCCAGTTGGCTGCACAGCAACGATCTTAAACAAAATGTACAAAGAGCACCAAGTCACAATTGAAAAAGAAATCGCTGGTTTGCTTTTGTCTGCGATCATTTCTGATTCCTTGCTATTCAAATCCCCAACATGCACACAGCAGGATGTTGATGCTGCGCATGAGCTGGCAAAAATCGCAGGAGTAGACCCTGAAGTATATGGTTTAGATATGCTGAAAGCAGGAGCTGATCTAAGCCAAAAAACAGTTCAAGAATTAATCACACTGGATGCAAAAGAATTTGCACTAGGAAACAGCAAAGTCGAAATTGCACAAGTTAATACAGTTGATATCGCTGAAGTAACAGCAAGACAAGCTGACATCGAAGCAAAAATCAATGAAGTCATCGCAGCGAAAGGTCTTGATCTATTTGTTTTAGTGATCACAGACATTCTAGAAAATGACTCTCTTGCGCTTGCCCTTGGTACTGAAGCAGCAAAAGTAGAAAAAGCATTTAATGTCACACTTGAAAACAACACTGCTTTACTCAAAGGTGTTGTATCAAGAAAGAAACAAGTCGTGCCTGCACTAACAGACGCACTTTCTTCATAAACTCAAAAAGACTGCTGACACCTTCAGCAGTCTTTTTTCTTCTTTTAATGAATGTACATATCGCTGACGAGAATATCCTTTAGCACGCTTGTTGGAATCGTGAATTCAACTACACCCATGTAACCAGGCGCCACATCATATTCGTTGAAGGAAATCACCAGTTTGCCTTTTGAATTGATATAGAAACTTTGATCTGGCTGAATCTTCTTAAACGGATCAACCGTATCTTGCTTCGTCATCCAGTAAATCTTATTTGAATCCTCTTTCATCTGTTTCTTCATTTGTTCTTTAATATTTTCACTAATCACATCAATATAACGGTCATCTTTAAACAGACTTGGTAATGTAATGAGTACATGGTTTTTCTTATCCACCGTATCATATGTCATTTCCTCTGCCGCAGAAGCCTGAGTCGTCACCTTGTATCGACCTAGTGAAAGAATTTGATCATTATTTGTTCTTACTTCATATCCGCTCTCTACACTCAAATGACCATTTTTATAACCCTTTGTTTCCTTTTCAAAATCTTGATACAGCTTTTTGTTTTCAGCTAAATATTTTTGATTCAGGTTGTCTTGTAATTTTCCGTCCCCAAGCCCTGAAACGTGTGGTGTTTTGAGATCAATATTTGTTCCCTGATCGCTCTTTTTAAATTCTGTGAACGTCACGACTTTCACCAGCTCGCCAATGATAGGTACTTCTGAAATCGCTCTTGCTGCCTGTGGACTAACATTAACAGTTGTGACAAAAAGAGCAGCCGCTGCAACAAGTCCGATGGTCCATTGCTGAAAATGAGGTTTTTTGTTTTTTCTTTTTAACGTTCGTTCAATCATCGCATCATATTCCGGTGGTATAGGGATTTCTAAATATTCATCTTTTAAATGTTCCAAATACTTATCCATTTATATTTCCTCCTGTGATAATTCTACTTTTAAAAGCCGCAACGCCTTATATAATCTTGTTTTAATGGTGTTTTCATTTTCTCCAAGAATATGAGCAATGTCCTCTAGCTTTAAATCCTCAAAGAATCTTAATATAATGATGACCCGATACATCTCCGGCAAATCTTCTATCGCCCGTCTGACATCTTGATCCTCATAGACATCCGATTCACCCTGTGATAAAAATTCCAGCGTGTCATCGTCTGTCACTTGCACACGCTTCTTCTTTCGTAAAAAGTCGAGGGCAGCGTTTACGACGATTTTATAAAACCAGCTATGCATCTTGGTCGCATCCTCTAATCGGTGAACAGATTTGAGTGCTTTATGAATCGCCTCTTGAACGACATCCATCGCATCTTCTGGGTTTTTGACATAGCTATAGGACAATCGATAAAAACTGTGTTTATGCTCCATTACGTAATCCGCAAATTGATCATCAATCTTTCGTTTCTTCATTTTACAAAGAGCTCCTTTATCTTAAATGCGCATCTGTTATTTCTTACATTGGATAGACGCGCACCTGTTAAAAATAGTTTGCGCTCCATTATTTTTTTAACATGTCATCCCATTTACGTTTCTATACAAAAAGAGCGAACCTGACGGGTTCACTCTTTTAAAGTCGTTATTTTTTGATAAACAAATGGTTTGAGTGGTGATAGCGGATGAATGATGGACACTCCTGTTTCCTGCTCCACCTGCTTTGCAGCGTGAACCATCGAGAGCTGCATCACACAAATATCTCCATGCTGCTGCTTCACAGATTGCCTTAACTGTTCCATGATTCGCTCATGGTAGGCTTGTATATCACCGTTCAAGCAAAGATGAAAGACATCCTCTAGCACAACCACTTCTGCCTTCAACTGCTTTCCCCGCTCTTTTACATATGAAGACAGTCGCTTCATCGTTCCTTCTACTGTATCTGGGTTTGAAAACACCAGCTGAAGCGGACCCTCTCGCTCACAAATCTGCTCAAATAACGGCTCATCTATCGGAACAATTGGTTGTTTGAACAGGTGCTGCTGCTCCCCCAAAGCCGCAATGTATTGTGTACACGTTAATAAAACAAGATCAGCCTCTCCTTCTTGCATGAGTCTGTTGATCGCATAGGTTTGCTGCTGCTCAAGATCAAATGCGGGATCTTGTTTGGCTCGTTCCATAAATGATGAATCGACGATGTGATGCAGATCAAATCCTGTGTCATAGAAAGCGTCGTCAATGTAAGAAATATTAGATGGATGTGCGTGAAGGCAGTGTAATCGAATCATTAGGTCCGCTCCTCATAAAAGTTTTCACTCATTATATCAATCCTTGTATGAAATAGGGAGCAACATGACCATATTGTTAGGGAGATATTGAAGGAGGGATTCTACCTTGAAAGAAGATCAACAGCCTACATCATCTTCAGAGTCAGAAGAAACCTTGACGAATCGACAAGGTCACCCGGTAACAGATAATCAAAACATGAGAACCGTTGGAAATAGAGGACCGACTACGCTTGAAAACTACGATTTCCTAGAGAAAATCAGTCATTTTGATCGTGAACGCATCCCTGAACGTGTCGTTCACGCACGAGGTGCCGGCGCACACGGATACTTTGAAGCCTACGGTACATTCGGTGACGAACCCATTTCCACTTATACAAGAGCCAAATTATTTCAGGAGAAAGGAAAAAAGACCCCTGTCTTCGTTCGATTCTCTTCTGTTATTCACGGCGGACATTCACCAGAAACTTTACGCGATCCGCGGGGATTTGCGATCAAATTTTATACAGAAGACGGCAACTGGGATCTCGTTGGGAACAACCTCAAAATTTTCTTTATTCGAGATGCTTTGAAATTCCCTGATTTGGTTCATGCCTTTAAGCCTGACCCTGTGACCAATCGTCAGGATGGCGAGCGCATTTTTGATTTCGTTTCACAATCACCTGAAGCAACACATATGGTGACATTTCTCTTCTCACCATGGGGCATTCCCGCCACATACCGGCACATGCAAGGCTCTGGCGTCCATGCCTATAAATGGGTGAATCATGAAGGAAAAGCAGTACTGGTCAAATATCACTTTGAACCGAAGCAAGGGATTCGCAACCTGACACAAGAACAAGCCCAAGCCATTCAAGGGGAAAACTTTAATCATGCCACACAGGATTTATATGAAGCCATTGAACAAGGGGATCATCCTGAATGGGAAGTATACGCTCAAATCATGGAAGATGACACCCACCCCCATCTAGACTTTGATCCACTCGATCCGACAAAGCTCTGGTACAAGGATGACTATCCATGGAAACCGATCGGACGAATGGTTCTAAACAAAAATCCAGAAAATTATTTTGCAGAAGTGGAACAGGTTGCCTTTGGGACGGGGGTTCTTGTAGACGGATTAGATTTCTCAGATGATAAATTGCTGCAAGGACGTACCTTCTCATACTCTGATACGCAGCGATATCGTGTCGGGCCAAATTATTTACAGCTGCCGATCAATGCCCCGAAAAAGCATGTTGCCACCAATCAGCGAGATGGGCAAATGGAATATCATGTGGATCAAGGAAAAGGACAAAACCCCCATGTGAATTATGAACCGTCCATTCTCGGGGGATTAAAAGAAGCGCAGCAAGATGGAAAGGATCATACGCCTTTTGTAGAGGGTGAAGTCAAACGAGAAGCCATTGACCGCCCGAACAATTTCGGACAAGCGGGAGAAACCTATCGCCGCTTCAATGATTGGGAACGTGAGGAACTGATTAAAAACTTAGTCAACACCTTAGCTACCTGCCAAAAAGACATCCAAGACCAAATGATCGAAAACTTTACAAAAGCTGATCCTGACTACGGAAAACGTGTGGCCGATGGCTTAAAAGCCTTCAAACAAGAGGAGCCAAGCGGACCAATTGGATCAACAGGCGCGGCACAGGCTGTCAATGATGCGATCAACAACAGCACCCCTTCAGATCCTTATTAATGAAAAAAGAATGCAGCGGAGTGGCTGCATTCTTTTTGTATACATCTATTAAGCGTTTTGACCTTTTTTGATCCATTCTGCTACATTCACTGTACGTTTCGCCTGGTGTTTTGCGGCTGCTTCTGCATCCTCTTGGATCTTTCCATTTTGGTCAACAGTCACACTCACACCATAAGGGTTACCCCCTGCGCCGTATAGGGAATCATCCGTGTAGCCAGGAGCGGCAATAATGGCTCCCCAGTGGAACATCGTTGTATACAGGCTCAGAACCGTCTGCTCCTGTCCGCCATTTGGGTTTTGTGCAGATGTCATCGCACTCACTGCTTTGTTTGCTAGTTTCCCTTGGAACCATAAACCGCCTGTTGTGTCTAAGAATTGTTTCATTTGAGCCGGTAAGTTACCGAAACGTGTCGGCATGCTGAAAATAATGGCATCTGCCCACTCTAAGTCACTTAACTGAACCTCAGGGACATCTTTTGTTTCATCTAAATGTGCTTTCCATGCTGGATTTGATGCAACAACTGCTTCTGGTGCCAATTCAGGAACCTTTAAAATTTTGACTTCAGCACCAGCTTCTTTCGCTCCAGCCTCCGCCCATTTCGCCATCTGATAGTTTGTACCTGTTGAACTATAATAAATAATCGCTAGTTTTACGTTTTCCACTTGTTCCATCTCCTTTTGTTTGGTTTGCCCAAAAAGCTTCTGTAAAAATCCCACCTGTATTCCCCACCTTATTTAAATTGACGACGATACCACAATGCCGCAGCATCGACTTCTTCTCTCGTTAGCTGATGTCCACGATTTTCCCAATGAAGCGTTACGGATGCTCCCGCCTCCTGAAGCAGTTGCTCCAGTTCCTGAGATTCCTCAGGACGGCACATTGGATCATTTTCACCAGCTGCTATAAAGACTTGTTTCCCCGCTAATGAAGGTAATGAAACCCCTCGTCTTGGGACCATTGGATGATGCAGGATCGCTCCTTTCAGCGCATCTCCGTAATGGAATAACAGACTTCCAGCAATATTCGCCCCGTTTGAATAGCCGATGGCTACCACATTGTGACGATCAAATCCATACTTATCTGCTGCTTCCCCGATAAATGTATATAATTCCTCTGTACGCTCAATTAAATCTTGCTCATCAAAAACACCCTCTGCCAAACGCCTGAAAAAACGCGGCATGCCGTTTTCTGATACATTTCCTCTCACACTAAGAACAGATGCTTCAGGGTCTACCACTTCTGCAAGCGGCAATAAGTCTTGCTCTGTCCCGCCAGTTCCATGCAGCATGAGAAGGACAGGTTTTTGTTCATTCTTTCCTTTTTGAAAAAGATGCTTCATCATGAATCTCCTTTCCCTTTGATTTCTCTTACCTCAATCGGCAGCACGATTTGTTCAATTTGACTACGCTGCGCCTCATATTGCGGCGGCAGTTTCAACGCTTCACCCATCGTTTCCACAGATTCATCGTGTGCAAACCCTGGAGGATCGGTCGCAATCTCAAATAATATGCCGCCAAGCTCTCTAAAATAAATGGCATTGAAATAATTTCGATCTTGCACAGGCGTCACTTGATATCCGCTTTGCGCAACATGTCTTTGCCAATCTAATTGATCCTGATCATCTGTTGCTCTCCACGCAATATGATGTACAACACCCACGCCCATACGTCCTCGTGCAACAGGTGTCTTGTTCACATCAATGACATTGCCGATTTCTCCAAACGAACGGAATCTCACATAATCTCCTTCCGTGCCGACTTTTTCAAGTCCCATCGTTTGCTCTAGCAGCTGCATCGTTTGCTCAGGCTGTGAAGTTAATAAAACAGCTCCGCCAAACCCTTTAATCGCTACTTCTGGTGTCACCCCATTAAATGTCCAGTCATTCTGTTTTCCTTCTTCACGTTCTACAAGTTCTATCAATAAACCGTGCGGATCTTCAAATGAGAGAAAGGCCTCACCAAAGCGTTCAATCATTTCATAAGAAACGTCAAACTGCTCAAGGCGTTCCTTCCAAAAAGAGAAGGCACCGGTCGGTACGACATATGTTGTCACACCTACTTGACCTGCTCCAATTTGTCCCTTTTGTGCACCTGGCCAAGGGAAAAACGTAATAATAGTACCTGGAGAACCTCCTTCATTTCCAAAATATAAATGGTATGTGCCTGGATCATCAAAATTGACGGTCTTTTTCACGAGACGCAGACCTAAAACACCTGCATAAAAATCAACGTTCTCCTGAGGATGACCAACAATTGCTGTGATATGGTGAATTCCTTCTGTTTTCTTCACTTCTAATGACCTCCTCTTCATGACGTAACATGTCCTTACTCATTATGTCTTGACTGATGCTTTTATATTATCTCGAATTCGAGATATATGATCAAAAAATATATTTATCTCGAATTAAGGATATTCTTTTTTGAAATAGATGTCAATGATTTTTGTTTTTTTCTTTTCAAAAGCAGGTCGCTTTGTATATAGCAGACCTGCTTCCCCTTGATTATTGAAGCAATTTTTTCTTTTTTAAATAGGCTTCAGCTACTTGGAATGCATCTTTCCCCTTCACATTGACTTCGTAATTCATTTCTCTCATCTCATCATCTGTGATTTGACCAGCGAGCTTGTTGAGAGAGGCCTCAATCTCAGGATACTCTTTTAATGTCTCCTGTCTTAGCAAGGGCGCTCCTTGATAGGGCGGGAAAACATGCTTATCATCATCAAGCACCTTCAATTTGTATTGTCTCAATTCACTGTCTGTTGAATACGCATCGACCAACTGAATATTCCCTTTTTGAATGGCGCGATATCGAAGTTTCGGTTCCATCGTGACCACATCGTCAAAAGAAAACTGATAAGCTTTTTGAATGCCTAAATATCCATCCTGACGATCAGAAAACTCTAAAGTAAAGCCAGCACGTATACGATTCTTGATTTGACCCAGATCTGAAATCTTTGATAAATCATATTGATCCGCTAGTGATTGAGGCACGGCTAAAGCATATGTATTGTTATAAGCCATCGGCTGAAGAAGCTGAAGCTGAAAGGATGACGCCAAACCTTGGCGCGCTTGCTCATACACTTTTTCCTTATCCGTGCTTTTCGCTGTTTCTTTCAGAAATTCAGAAATCGCTGTCCCTGTAAATTCAGGATAGATGTCAATATCACCAGACCGCAGTGCTTGAAAAACAAAGGACGTCTTACCAAGACCAGGCTTAAGATTGACTTGGATATCTGTATCCTGCTCAATTAAAAGCTTATACATGGAGATCAAAATTTCAGGCTCTGACCCCAGCTTCCCTCCAATGGTGATCTCTTTCTTTTCTTGTTGAAACAGCAATGGGGCAGCGACAACTGCTCCTGCTATTACAGCAAAGACCGTCACAGAGATCACGGTTTTTTTAAAGGAGATTTTCTCAAGTGTCCGCAAGACCACATCAAATAAGAGCGCAAGTAATGCAGCTGGAATAGCACCAATGATGATCAACGACATATCATTTCGATCAATTCCAAGCAGAATCAGACTCCCTAATCCGCCTGCCCCAATAAGAGCTGCAAGAGTGGCTGTCCCTACAATAAGAACCATCCCTGTTCGGATACCTGCCATGATCACAGGCATAGCAAGAGGGAGTTCTACTTTTAATAAGCGTTTGCGGTGATTCATCCCCATAGCGAGCGCCGCTTCTCGGAGCGACGGATCGACCTCACGAATGCCTGTATATGTGTTTCTTAAAATAGGAAGAAGAGCATAGACGACAAGAGCGATAATTGCGGGCACTTGACCAATCCCAACGAGAGGAATCAGAAGTCCAAGCAGCGCCAAAGACGGAATTGTCTGCAAGACAGCCGTCACCCCAATGATCCACTCTGCTATCTTAGGGACTCTCGTTAAATAAATCCCTAAAGGAATGGCAATCAAAATCGCTAGAAATAACGCAATGAAGGAAATTTGAATATGCTCAAGTAAGGCGTGTCCGAGCTGATCTTTTCGAGCCCATAGCACACTGGTCCATTCATTCATGTGTCTCGCCCCTCTCAGCAGAAGTACCGGCTAAATACTGAATCACCGCTTGACGAGTGATGAGCCCGATCCGTTCCCCATCCTTCTCAACAACAAGCTCTTCATGCTCTACCAGTCGAGATAGAACCTCTTCTAGCGTCGCATGGATGGAGACCACCTCATCGCCTAACAGATCTTCTTGAGGCATGGGCTGAGAAATAGTTGTCAGCTCAAATGCTTGATGGTCTACATGACGGGCAGCTCCTGAAACAAACTCCCGCACAAATGGATTCACTGGATGCTGAATCAATTCCTCTGGGCGACCAACCTGCACCACTTTTCCTTCATTCATCACACATATCCGATCTCCAAGTTTCATGGCTTCCTGCATATCATGTGTCACAAAAACGATGGTCTTTTGAATACGGCGCTGTAACTCAAGCAGATCATCTTGTAATTTCTCTCTCGTCAGTGGATCTAACGCACTAAAAGGTTCATCCATTAGGACAATCTCAGGATCAGCAGCAAGTGCCCGTGCTACGCCGACTCGCTGCTGCTGTCCTCCTGAAAGCTCTGCTGGCTTTCGATGTCGATAGGTAGCAGGCTCAAGCCCCACCATGAACATCAACTCATCAACACGCTGATTCGTCTCAGTCCGCTTCCATTGTTTCAGCTCTGGCACTACAGCAATATTCTCTTCTATGGTCATATGAGGGAACAACGCTATTTGCTGAAGCACATAACCAATATCCCAGCGCAGCTCATAAATATCATAATCGCTGATGGTTCGACCCTTTATGTAAATCTCACCTTCTGTAGAAGAGATGAGACGATTAATCATTTTCAAAGTCGTCGTTTTCCCGCTTCCACTAGGTCCAATCAATACAAAAAATTCACCTTTCTGAATCTCCAAATCAACAGATTGAACGGCATACCGGTCATCAGAAAACTGCATCGATACATTCTTAAATTCAATCATCTTCCCACGCCCTGACTGCAAGTATATTTTAAAATACCAATATGACAGATTAACCTAGTATTTGTATAGAACAAACTGTCACGTTAACTCTCTTTTTACATACTTCCCCTAGTTAGACTGCCAGAAACGACTTTCTCATAAAAGTGAGACAAATAAAAAAAGCGAAGAGCTCAAGGCCCTTCGCTTTTAAGTCAACGACTTACTCACCAGTAACGTATGGAAGTAATGCCATTTGACGTGATTTTTTAATCGCTAATGTCAATTTACGTTGATACTTAGCGCTAGTTCCTGTTACACGACGAGGTAAAATTTTACCACGCTCAGAAACAAACTTTCTAAGAAGATCAACATCTTTGTAATCGATGTGCGTGATTCCGTTAGAAGTAAAGAAACATACTTTACGACGTTTCGCACGACCGCCTCTGCGTCCACCTGCCATTTGTTTTCACACCTTTCCTTTGGTCATTTTTTTCAGATCAATTAGAATGGCAAATCATCATCGGAGATGTCAATCGGTTTACCATCATTCGCAAATGGGTCATCATTGAAGCTATTTCCCTGATTACGATTTTGGTTGTTTTGATTGCCATATGGATTTTGACTTGGTTCATTTCCAAATGGATTCTGATCGTTTTGGCTGCCGCCATAATACTGGCCTCCGCTATTACCACCGCCGCTGTATCCACCTGAACCAGCACCGCCGCTTTTAGGCTCAAGAAATTGAACACTTTCAGCTTGAACTTCTGTCACGAAGACACGCTGTCCTTGCTGGTTTTCATAGTTTCTTGTCTGCAAGCGACCGTCTACACCGGCAAGACTTCCTTTTTTCAAGAAATTAGCCACGTTCTCGGCTTGTCTTCTCCAAGTAACACAGTTAATGAAATCGGCTTCACGCTCTCCAGATTGATTCGTAAACGTACGATTCACAGCTAGAGTAAACGTGGCTACAGCCGCACCATTAGGCGTGTAGCGAAGCTCAGGGTCTTTTGTTAGTCTTCCGACCAATACAACACGGTTTAGCATATTGAAAGACCACCTTTAAATATATATTTCAATGATTTATTCTTCTTCTTTAACAACAATGTGGCGAATGATATCGTCACTGATCTTAGCTAAGCGGTCAAATTCTTGAACTGCTGCAGCGTCAGATTGAACGTTTACGATTTGGTAGAAGCCTTCACGGAAATCGTTGATTTCGTATGCAAGACGACGTTTACCCCAATCCTTTGTTCCAGTGATCTCCGCACCGTTAGAAGTTAACACGTTATTAAAACGGTCGATAACTGCTTTTTTAGCCTCATCGTCAACTGTTGGGCGGATGATGTACATAACTTCGTACTTTCTCATCTGATTGCACCTCCTTTTGGTCTAAGCGGCCCTATACGGGCAAGGAGCAATAAATTATATTACTCACAATTGTATATTATAACAAATTACTTGGCCTATGACAAGAACCTATACGTTAAAACGGAAATGAATAACGTCTCCATCTTTCACTATATATTCTTTACCTTCTAAACGAACTTTACCTGCTTCTTTTGCAGCAGACATACTTCCGCCAGCTAGTAAATCTTCATAAGCAACCGTTTCAGCACGAATAAATCCACGCTCGAAGTCCGTATGAATGATTCCAGCACATTCTGGTGCCTTCATTCCTTTTTTAAATGTCCAAGCACGTACTTCTTGCTCACCTGCTGTGAAATACGTAGCTAAGCCAAGAAGTGAATAAGACGCTTTAATCAACTGATCTAAACCTGATTCTTTAATGCCAAGCTCTTCAAGGAACATTTGCTTCTCTTCTCCTTCAAGCTCTGCAATTTCAGACTCAATCTTCGCACAAACGACGATGACTTCAGCGTTTTCGCCAGATGCAAACTCACGAATTTGCTGTACATATTCGTTTCCGTCCTGATCTGCTACTTCGTCCTCACTCACATTTGCTACATACAGAATAGGTTTTGACGTGAGTAAATGAAGTTGCTTCACAAGCTTCTGCTGCTCATCTGTAAATTCAACCGATCTTGCAGATTTTCCAGCTTCAAATGCGTCCTTCAGCTTTTCCAAAATATCAAATTCAGCTACCGCTTCCTTATCTTTTTGTTTCGCAAGCTTACTCACACGAGTTAAACGCTTTTCAACCGTTTCTAGATCAGCCAAAATCAATTCTAAATTAATCGTTTCAATATCTGACACTGGGTCAACCTTACCTGACACATGTGTAATGTTATCATCAGCAAATGCTCTCACCACGTGACAGATTGCATCTACTTGACGAATGTGAGAAAGGAATTTATTCCCTAAACCTTCTCCTTTAGATGCCCCTTTCACAATACCAGCAATATCAGTGAATTCGAAAGCAGTCGGAACTGTCTTTTTGGGCTGCACTAATTCTGTCAGTTTTTGCAAACGCTCGTCTGGAACTTCTACAATTCCGACGTTTGGATCAATGGTACAGAACGGATAGTTAGCAGACTCCGCTCCAGCCTGTGTAATTGCATTAAATAGCGTTGACTTCCCGACGTTAGGTAAGCCAACAATACCAGCTGTTAAAGCCATTCTTTCATCTCCTCTATATGAAACGTGCTCGTTATACTGCGTAATATGAACCTAGAGCAATTATAAGTAGGTTTACATGAAAAGACAAGCTAACCATCATGCATTTTCAATAGAAGAAACATTACCAAAAAGACTAAATCGGAGCTTTAAAATGAGAAATTGCATCTGTTTCTCTGAACAAAAGACAAATTTCATCAAAAAAGCATGAGGCCTACTTAAGCAGTTGGCTCCTCATGCTTGACGAGAATTTTCTTCATTTTTCGTTCAAAATCTCTTCTTGGGATCATCACGCTGTGCCCGCACCCTTCGCATTTAATGCGAATATCCATGCCCAAACGAATAACTTTCCACCGATTGGCACCACATGGATGGGGTTTTTTCATTTCAACGACGTCATGTAACCCAAATGCTTTGTCTGCCATCAGCATTCACCTCTCTTGCTCACTTCATTAAATCTATTGTACAAAAAAATGCCGATGGAGAGCAATGCACAAAATAAAGAGCCGCTGTCATGTATCAATCCCGTTCTTTTTTATAGAAAAAACCCTTCTTTTAGATCATTTTATTTGTGACCAATAGTTACTTAAACTCCGCTTTTTTTCAATATTGTCACAAACACTGTAGGTCAAAAGGTTTTTATTGGTAGAACGCTGTGGTTTTTCCATATTTTTTGATTTATGATATCTGCATAAATGTTATGTGAGGGAGCAGGTACGATGGTCAATCGAAAGGATAGATTAACCGACAAAGATTATAAAATCATATCCGATCACGCTGGAAACGCAGAGAATTACCAGCAGAACCATACGATAGAAGTAGGTCAGCATACGCTCACTGTCAACGATTTTCTAAAAATAGATCATCAATTATATGGTTTAACGATGCAGCAGGAACAGTCAGATGAGTTCATTGTCGCGTTTCACTGTCCTCTGCCAAAACAAATGACGGTGACATCGACACAAGATGTTCAAACGGCTACCCAATCATTGTTAAAAACGGATTATGCCTACCCCATTGAAAGAAAATCCTTAGCCGGAAAACAAGATCATGTCTTTTTTAAAGGGAAGGAATACATCAAGGACGTCTGTCAGAAGCACCCGAATGCAACCATCTATCTCACTGGACAAGCGCTTGCCGGTGCTGTTTGTGCTTACATTGCGACAGAACAGCCAGCTGTCAAAAAAGCCATCACATTCGATAGCCCAAATATATGGAGCAGCCTGGCACCTTCCATTCAACAAAAAGCAGTAGAAGGAAAATATACCCATGTTCTCACGGAATATATTCAACCCAATCATTATGTAGGTTTACTCAATCGCCATGATCATGGAGTTGGACAAGTCAAGTACACCGTACCGCCCCGGGAGCAGGGATCGGTCCAAGAATCCATAAAATATAAACCAAGAGAAATTGACACCTTTTTAAGATCAGCTTTTGCATCAATGAATATAGAGTGGAACGAATCGTTTGATACAAATGCATTTTTGGCTCTCGTTTCAGGAGAATTCAAAGTAAATGGGTATTCATTCCATTCGAATGGAACCGCTCGTATTTTAGATGAACAGCTTGATCACAATACAAGTTTTACAGCGATGCTTTTACAAGAAATCCATTCAGGCCGTGCATATGCACAAAACGGGCTTGAAATTATCATAAAATCCCATTTACTAAAAAATTCATCGTATGATCTACAAAGTATTATTGAACATGAAGTACACACTGTATTTGAGAAAATAGATGGAATTGATGATAGTGTAAAAGATGCCGTCCATCATGTAAAACAAGAACTGAAAGGACTTGTCGGCTTCGGTCACTATGATTTATTAACCCATAGCGATGTAGAAGCACTGTTAGAGGAAGTAAGGATGGAGCAGCCGCAATCAACCTTTTATTCTCATGAAAAACAACTGAATGCCTTGTACACCTTGAGAGACTACGAACAAGAACTTTCCACCCTTTCAAGACATATGTACACAATGGGTGATGACTATGCCAAGGCAGATAGACGCCTTGCGATGCAAATGGGTATTCGTTAAGAAAGGAGTCGCCATATGATCAATCAAAATAAACCTCCTAGTGACGCCCAGCGTTTCTTGCAAAATGTGAGTGCCCGCCGCTCCATGTCTGTATTCGAAAGTCAATCTGCACCACAAACACAATCGCAATCACCTGAAGAAATTGCCGCTATTCAGGCCATGCGCAGAGAAGGACAACGAAAAGATTTAAAGCGATTGCTGAAAATGCGGCTTCACGATGAATTGGCAAACACACGCATGCACTTGGAGTACCAATTGTCCAAAACAGAAGACATGATGAACCAGACAACCATTGTCAAACAGCATGTATCCCAGCATTTAAAGGGACAAGCCATATCAGAAATAGAGGAACGTATGCAGCGTCTCCAGCACATGCCTGTATATGACGATATCAAGGAAGCGATTGATTCCATTCGGATAAAATAAGCACTTCTCTTTAAAAGAGAGGTGTTTATTTTATTTTATCAGTATAATTTTTAGAACGGAAAAATATCTTTTTACTTAAAATCGGATACAGCATTAAACAGACAAGCAAATAAAGATTGAGCAAGCTGTAAATCGGATACAAGAAAGCAATCAAATCAGCAAATCCAAGAGAGGTTAAAGGTGCCATCAAAAGAAGCATGATGAATACAATGAACCAGCGGGGCATTCGTACAAAAGAGAGCATGCGGCTGGATAAACCAAATAATCCCGCAGCGGTTGTTGTATAAATCGCTAAACAAAGAACAATGGTCATAAACACAAACAATGATGTTGGTGCCCCCTCTAATACTGTAAACAAAGGAATCCCTTCTGCTGAAAGACTCCCAGAAATATCAACTAGTATTTCGTTATACACATAAGAAATGACACCAAAAATCAAACCGCTTAATATACTCGCAACTTTGGCCTCTCCAAGCCCCTTCATTTCTTTCCCCACTGAAGACAGCACCGCCACAACAGATAATATATTCAAAGAAGCAAAGACGATACTGGCTGGCCAATTGTATTGCTGGCCAAAATCAATTCTCCACATATGATCATGATTCATATAATAAAAAACAAACGCATAGATGAGCCCCACCACCAAAATTGGTATAATGAAAGCATTCACAGATAAGAGACCTTTCACATCCCAGAAAAAAATCATAAATGAGAATAAACAAAATGCACCGATTCCAACCCAAAATGGCACATGATACATCTCAAGTGTCACCCCGCCACCGGCAATCATGACTGTTGTTGTCGTGAATAGATAAAGAACAATTAAAATATCATACACCTTGGCCAGCCAAGGACCTACAAGACGCTCTAACACCGGCACAAAATGATCAGCACGCACCTCATAACTGATTTTTAACACCACATAGGTCGACAGCATAAACATGAGCGTAAACAGTAGAATGGCTAGTCCGCTATCAAGGCCAAAAAACTGCCATATTTCTTGACCGGAGGCATATCCCGCTCCTATCAAGCTTCCTAAAATTAAAAGCGTCCACCTTGAACCAGCCTTCCACACAATCATCACCTCATAGGTATAGAATTAAGCTTGTTTCCGTATACTGTTACTAACTACTATGACAAGGAAGTGAGACCTATGAATAGCAAGAACGGTCTTTTTTTAAGAAATAGGGTGAAAGAATACGTGTTCCATACGGATACAAATGCCATTCAGCAGCTTAAAAGTATTTTATTCTCGCATCTTCAGAAAGCAGGAAAAAGACCCGTTGCCATCGTCTGCATAGGAACAGACCGCTCAACCGGTGACTCTCTAGGTCCACTTGTAGGAACAAAGCTTTCAAGTCTTGATTTAAAAAAGCTGCATGTATACGGCACTCTCTCTGACCCAGTGCATGCGGTCAATTTAAAGGAAAAGCTCGCTGAAATTGAACAAGCTCATAAACATCCATTTATCGTAGCCGTTGATGCCTGTTTAGGTAGAGTGAAAAGTGTAGGATCGTTTCAAATTGGAGAAGGACCGTTAAAGCCCGGTGCAGGTGTGCAAAAAGAGCTGCCAGAAGTAGGCAATATTCATATTAATGGAATCGTCAACGTGAGCGGTTTTATGGAATACTTCGTTCTCCAAAACACACGTCTTCATCTTGTAATGTCTATGGCCAATACACTTTCTGAAAGTCTATCCCACATTGATCAAATGGATTGGACGAGAGAAAAAAGCCGTTCTCTTTTCACCCCTATTCAAAATATCACGGGAAGAATATAAAAAAGACCATCTCATATCAAGATGGTCATTCCGATGATTCTCTCGTAGAAAGCAATTCAAGGATTCTTTCTAAATCTTCATTTGAGAGAAATTCAATCTCAATTTTCCCTTTTTTCTTCTGTTTCTTGATCGTCACTGAAGTACCAAAGTAATTTTGTAAGAAAGATTCTCTTTCTTTCAACACGCGATCCTTTGGTGCTTCTTTTTTCTTTGTTTCACGTGGAACATTTTCATTTAATTGCTGAACAAGTTTCTCAACCTGACGGACATTTAATCCTTCGTCCACGACCTTCTTTACCAATGGCGCCAGCTTCTTTTTGTTTTTCAAACTAAGCAGCGTGCGTCCATGTCCCATGGATAATGTTCCATCCGCAATCAGCTTCTGTACTTCATCCGGTAATGTTAATAAACGAAGGTGGTTCGCAATATGCGGTCTGCTTTTGCCTAATCGCTTGGCTAATTCCTCCTGAGTCACACTTAAGTGATCTAGTAAGGAGGCATAGGCTTCCGCTTCCTCTAATGGAGATAAATCCTCGCGCTGTAAGTTTTCTAAAAGAGCGATCTCCCTCATCAGTGTTTCTGAAAATTCCCTGACGATCGCAGGAATCGTTGTCAAACCAGCTTGTTGTGCTGCACGGAAACGGCGTTCTCCCGCGACAATGTCATATCCCTTAATGGACTTACGAACAATAATCGGCTGTAAAACACCATGCTGCTGAATTGATTCTTTGAGATCAGACAATGCATCATCATCAAACGTTTTCCTCGGCTGATAAGGGTTCGGACGCAAATCCTTCAACTTAATTTCTTCGACAGTTTCTTCATTGGAATCCACATTGTTAAATAGCGCATTAATACCCTTTCCAAGACCTTTAGCCATTCGCATCCACTTCCTTTGCTAAGTCTAAATAGACATCTGCACCTCTTGAACGTGGATCATACAAGATAATAGGTTTCCCATGACTAGGCGCTTCACTTAGTCTCACATTTCTCGGAATCACGGTCTGATAGACTTTATCTCTAAAGTATTTTTTTACTTCTTCGATGACTTGGATTCCAAGGTTTGTTCTTGCATCCAGCATTGTCAGTAAGACACCTTCAATGGCAAGGTCGGTATTTAGATGTTTCTGCACAAGACGAACAGTATTCAACAATTGACTCAATCCTTCAAGCGCATAATATTCACACTGAACCGGTATTAAAACAGAATCGGATGCAGTTAACGCATTAATCGTCAGTAATCCAAGTGATGGCGGGCAGTCAATAATCATATAATCATAATTTTGCTTCACAGATTCAAGTGCTCTTTTCAGCCTCACTTCACGTGAGATCGTAGGCACAAGCTCAATTTCCGCCCCTGCAAGCTGTATCGTCGCAGGAATGACATCAAGATTTTCGACCTCTGTCGTCTTAATCACATCAAGTACATCTGCATCGTCTACTAAAATATCGTACACGCACTTCTCTACGTCTGCCTTCTCAATCCCAATACCACTCGTGGCATTTCCCTGCGGATCAATATCAACTAACAACACTCGTTTTCCTATGTATGCTAAACACGCACCCAAATTAACAGAAGTTGTCGTCTTCCCAACGCCGCCCTTCTGGTTGGTAATCGCTATGATTTTCCCCACGATGTCACCCACTTTCAACTTAACAAGTTTCTCATTCATTCATACTTCCTATTCTATCAAAAAAAGTATGAAACGTTTGCTTTTTTTGTTCCCCCATTATAAATTCGTGAATGAATCTGTGTTTCCGTACATGAATAGATGCATAAAAATACGCTCTAAAGATATATTAATATATCTTTTTGAAGAAAATAACGAAACAAAAAACCCCCACTTTCATAAAAGTGAGGGAGATACAATCAAAAGTTTAACCCGCCAATTTTTCGGCCTTCGCTTACAATGACTTTAGGTGTCACTGTTTTATAGTTCTTCTTTTTCAAAAAACCATAGGGTGCTTTAATGGTAAATGTGGCATGTCCAACAGCGTCCCCGGTTTTCGCGTAAGCCTGCCATACAATCTTTGAACAATAAGTAGGGTCCAAGGATTGAATAGACATAGTGATCGAATATCGAGCCTTCGGATGGTCTTTCACGTAATCATGCGCCCAATCCCCTGCTAAATCTGCCTTTTCCTGATGATTAATCCGAATCACCTTTGTATTGGCACTATAGCGAAACCAGCTTTGAATGGAATCAATATTTGGATGCTGCCGGAACCCAGGAATGGATGCATAGCTTTTCTCATTAATGACGATGCCTGCATGACCAATTAAACCATTCAAAGCACCAGTGCTCGTCACCAATATATCCCCTTTTTGAGGCATAATATCGGTTCCAGGATACGGTTTACCAAAAAGATGGCGAATGGTATTCGGCCTTTCATCCGTTACCATTTCATCCTGTTTGTTTTGCCTTAAACCATAGTTCTCCAAATCATCATCAGCTGTGATCACATCGATCGCATCGTCCTGAGACGCTTGCTCTTGATTTAATTGTTGAACCGTTACATCTGTCGAAACCACACCTTGTTTCTTCAGAGTACTCAGTTCTTCTTTCGTAATCGTTTCTTCCGCTGAATGAGTATCATGATTCGTTGACGTGCTCACAGCAAACACAGTCATTTCATTTGAAAAAAGAGAAAAAGAGATTAGTAAATAACAGATAATAGCAAAAATAGTCTTTTTCATTTTCATCAGTTATATGTCACCTCCCTTCTACTATGAAAATCATATTTTACCAATTAATTAATAATAAGTAAATATCATGAATTGAAGGGAGAGAAAGACAAAAAAGCTGACGAGTAATGCTCATCAGCTTCTTTCTATTTAGGAATTCGAATCGTTAATTGGATATATTCCTCAAATTCTTCTTCCTCGGTATTTATTTTAAGTCCGCTGTCTTCTACCATGTGGAGAGACTGACGAATGGTATTCATCGCAATTCGCGTATCTCGGCTAAACGCCTTACGTTTCGGCTTCGGTTTGCGATCTGTTTTTTGTTCAAGCATCTTCACTACACGCTCTTCAGTCTGTTTCACATTCAGCTGCTTTTCGATGATTTCCTGCAACAGCGTGATTTGTAATTCTGGCAGCTTTAGAGGTACAAGTGAACGGGCATGCCTCTCAGAGATTTTTTTCTCCAAAATGGCTTGCTGTACCTCTTCAGGCAACTTTAAAAGTCTTAGTTTGTTTGCAACAGTCGATTGTCCCTTACCTAAACGCTGAGCAAGCGCTTCTTGCGTTAAATCATGAAGCTCTAAAAGACGTGCATAAGCATGAGCCTCTTCAATTGCAGACAGCTCTTCTCTTTGCAAATTTTCAATCAATGCCACAGATGCCGTTTCCGTATCAGTAAAATCTTTTATAATAGCGGGGATCTTCTCCCATTGAAGAGTTTGTACCGCTCTCCAACGTCTTTCGCCGGCGATCAGTTCATATTTTCCTTCCTCTTCTGTTGGTCTAACAACAATCGGTTGAATAATGCCATGGGTATGAATGGTTGTGGCCAGCTCCTGTATCTTTTCTTCTGAAAAAATGGTGCGTGGCTGAAAACGGTTAGGCATAATTGTGTCGACCGGGAGCTCCTGTATCTCTTCCTTTAATGTTTCATGCTCAGCAATCTCTGCCTCTATTTCGGTATCACGCTCTGGATGTTCTTTGTCACCAAGCCCGAAGAAGCGTGAGAGTGAATGCTTCATGAACCTACACCACCTTTAAAAACTACCTTTTTATAATTCTATTTTCTCATGTTTTTTCCTTCTGTAAAATCATAAATATTGAAGAAAAACCGACCTTTTACATGATCAACCCTCTATTGGTGATTTATTAGGTGTTCCTGGTTTTCTAGGATATTTTTTTGGTGTTTGTTTTTTCTTTTCAATGACAATGATGTTCCGTTCGCTTTCTTCTAAAGGAAGAACAAAGGAATGCTTTTCAACAACCTCTCCTCCGAGGACAGTAACGGCTTTTTTTCCTGCTTGCATCTCTTCATCTGCAGCAGATGCTTTTAATGCAACAAACAAACCTTCCTTTTTCACAAGAGGCAGGCATAGTTCGCTCAAGACAGATAAGCGCGCAACTGCTCTAGCGGTGACAAGGTCATAGCTTTCACGTTGATCTTTACGTTGTCCAAAGGTCTCCGCACGATCATGATAAAAAGTAGTATCTTGTAAGTTTAACCCTTTTGCTAACTCATTGAGAAACGTAATGCGTTTCTGGAGAGAATCAACAATGGTCACATGTAGATGAGGGAAACAAATTTTAAGAGGAATGCTTGGAAAACCAGCACCAGCTCCAATATCACAAATTGTTGTCACATTGTGAAAATCAATAAAAAATGCTGCTGATATCGAGTCATAAAAATGCTTTAAATATACTTCTTCCTTTTCTGTAATGGACGTTAAATTCATCTTCTCGTTCCATTCTACAAGCATATGGAAGTAAGTTTCAAATTGTTCAAGCTGCACTGGAGAAAGAGTGATCCCTTTCTCCTCTAGTGCTGCTGTAAATTGTTCAATGTTCATGCCGACATCCTTTCTACTCTGCTATCTTCGCAATACGTCCCTGCTCCAAATACACTAAAAGGATAGAAATATCAGCAGGGTTAACGCCTGAAATACGAGAAGCCTGTGCAACAGAAAGCGGTCGGACTTCTTTTAGCTTTTGCTTCGCTTCAGTTGCAATCCCTTTGATGGCATCATAATCGATTCGATCCGGAATCTTTTTGTTTTCCATCTTTTTCAGCTTTTCAACTTGTTGGAGCGACTTTTCGATATAACCTTCATATTTAATTTGAATCTCTACCTGTTCACACACATCAGCAGGAAGCGATGTGTCAGCAGGAGCTAGTTTCACAACAGATTCATAGTTCATCTCTGGGCGCTTCATCAGATCACTAGCGCGAATACCGTCCTTCAATTCACTTCCACCAAGTGAACGAATATATTCCTGTGTCTCTACTGTAGGTTTAATAATGACAGAATATAAACGTTTTTTCTCTGCTTCAATGGCCTCTTTTTTCTGTGTGAATGCTTGGAATCTCTCTTCAGAAATTAAACCAATGTTATATCCAAGTTCCGTTAATCTTAAATCAGCATTGTCATGACGCAGAAGTAAGCGGTACTCTGCACGAGAAGTTAAAAGACGGTAAGGTTCATTTGTACCCTTCGTGACAAGATCATCAATGAGAACACCGATATATGCATCAGATCGGCTTAAAATGACTTCTTCTTTACCCAATGCTTTTCTTCCTGCATTGATACCTGCCATAATTCCTTGACCTGCTGCTTCCTCATAACCAGAGGTACCATTAATTTGGCCAGCTGTATATAATCCAGAAATTTTCTTTGTCTCAAGTGTAGGCCACAATTGTGTAGGCACAATCGCATCATACTCAATGGCATAACCCGCTCGCATCATTTGTACATTTTCAAGCCCTGGAATGGTTGACAGCATTCGCTGCTGTACATCCTCTGGCAGACTTGTAGATAAACCTTGAACATACACTTCTTGCGTATTACGGCCTTCTGGCTCTAAGAAAATTTGATGTCTCGGTTTATCATTAAAACGAACCACCTTATCCTCAATAGACGGGCAGTATCTAGGACCTGTTCCTTTAATCATACCTGAATACATAGGAGAACGGTGAAGATTCTCATCAATAATTTGATGAGTCTCTAAACTAGTGTATGTTAACCAGCATGGTAATTGATCTGTAATATATTCCACAGTTTCATAAGAAAACGCACGTGGTACATCATCACCTGGTTGAATTTCTGTCTTACTATAATCAATCGAGTGGCTGTTTACTCGAGGTGGTGTCCCAGTTTTAAAGCGAACCAAATCGAATCCTAATTCTGCTAGATGATCCGATAATTTAATGGAAGGCTGCTGATTATTAGGACCGCTTGAATAAGAAAGATCACCTAAAATAATGCGGCCTTTCAAGAAAGTACCAGTCGTTAGAACAACAGACTTCGCGCGATAATTTGCACCTGTTTGAGTCACGACACCTTTACATTCATCATCTTCTACAATTAAATGATCTACCATCCCTTGCAGCATTGTTAGGTTTGGTTCATTTTCCATTGTTTTTTTCATTTCGTGCTGATATTGAAACTTATCTGCTTGCGCTCTTAACGCACGGACAGCAGGTCCCTTCCCAGTATTCAGCATACGCATTTGAATATGTGTCTTATCTATATTTCGTGCCATTTCTCCGCCTAGCGCATCAATTTCTCTGACGACAATCCCTTTAGCGGGACCTCCTACGGACGGATTACACGGCATAAAAGCAACCATATCGAGATTGATGGTCAATACAAGTGTTTTGGCGCCCTGTCTTGCAGAAGCAAGAGCAGCCTCAACACCAGCATGACCGGCACCGACGACGATTACATCATATTGGCCAGCTTCATAACCCATTTCTTTTGTTCCTCCCTTTACTTTCCTAAACAGAATTGAGAGAATAACTGATCAATTAAGCTTTCATGAACAGCATCCCCAATAATTTCACCTAGCTGCTCCCAACAGCGTGTTAAATCTATTTGAACAATGTCGATCGGTACATCCATTTCAATTCCTTCTAGAGCATCCTCAATCGATTGTTTTGCTTCTTGAAGGAGCGCAATATGCCTAGTATTGCTTACATACGTTAAATCTCCACTTTCAATTGAGCCAGTGAAGAATAAAGATTGAATGGCCATTTCAAGCTCATCAATCCCTTTTTCTTGTAATAAAGATGTTGTCACGACTGGACGATCTTTCGCTAACTCTTTTACTTTTTCTACATCAAGTTTAGGCTCAAGATCAGTCTTATTGACAATCACAATAATATCCATACCCGAGACAGCCTCAAATAGCTTAATATCTTCCTCAGATAACTCTTCACTATAATTGAGCACAAGTAAAATCAGGTCAGCTTCTTTTAAGACCTGTCTTGATCGTTCGACCCCAATACGCTCAACAATGTCTTCAGTCTCACGTATACCTGCAGTATCTACTAAACGGAGCGGTACTCCTCTTACATTCACATATTCCTCGATGACATCTCTGGTTGTTCCAGGAATATCGGTCACAATCGCCTTTGTTTCCTGAACAAGACTATTTAATAAGGAAGACTTCCCAACATTTGGCCTTCCAATAATAACAGTGGATAAGCCCTCACGTAGGATTTTCCCCTGCTGTGAAGTCGTTAGAAGCGATTCAATTTCCTTTTTCACAGATGTCGCCTTTTCAACTAAGACTCGATGTGTCATTTCTTCCACATCGTCATACTCTGGATAATCAATATTCACTTCTACATGGGCAAGTGTCTCCAATATCTCACCACGAAGACGTTTAATCAAACCGGAGAGACGTCCCTCCATTTGAGTCATTGCGACATTCATCGCACGGTCAGTTTTTGCACGAATCAAGTCCATTACGGCTTCTGCTTGTGACAAGTCGATTCTTCCATTTAGGAAAGCACGTTTTGTAAACTCACCTGGCTCCGCTAATCTCGCTCCTTCTTTTAAAGCAAGCTGCAAGACTTTATTGACCGTGACAATTCCGCCATGGCAGTTGATCTCAATAACGTCTTCTCTCGTAAATGTTTTTGGCGCTCTTAATACAGACACCATGACCTCTTCTATCACTTGCTCGGTATTTGAATCTACAATATGACCATAATGAATGGTATGAGAATCCACTGATACAAGTTTTTTTTCCTTAGGCCCCTTATACATGCGATCAGCAATCTGAACTGCATCAGGCCCGCTTAAACGTATAATGGCAATTGCCCCTTCACCCATTGGTGTAGAAATTGCTGCAATTGTATCCACCGCTCATTCACCTCTTTCTCTATTCAATAGACAGTCTTATATCTATTAAATGGACGTTGTCCATCTCTATATCAAAAACGCTTAATCCAAAATTTAAAGATACCACAAATGCATGCGAAGCGAAAGTAGCCCACATTTAATTATCCACAGTTTTGCACCCTGTCTATTTTAACACTTAACTTATCCACATGTGAATAACGACGTTCTAAACTTGTCTTCACATCTTACACCTAAATCCAATAAATTAAAACGTCCTTCTCCCTTTGCAACTAAGGGAAAATGACGTTTTCGATTTAAATAACACACTAACTTTTTAGAAATAAAGGATTAATCTACTATTAAAAGGTAATTTTTCAATAAAAAAAGACTAAAATCCAGCTTTGCTGAATCTTAGCCTTTCTGTTATTTTTTATACATCACCACAACATGACGCTTGCTGCCTGTATCTTCGGATGCCGTGGCAAGTTCTTTAGAAAATGCTGCAATCGTATCATGAACGACTTTTCGTTCATTCGAAGGCATCGGTTCTAAATGAACCTTTCTCTTCGTTTTTAAAACACGATTTGCCGTTTTGATTGCGTATTGTTCAAGTGCTTCTTGTCGTTTCTTCCTATAATCTCCAATATCAATTGTAATATGATGATATTGATCAGAATAACGATTAAACACTAACTGCACCAAGGTTTCTAAAGAGTACAGTGTTTGTCCTCTTTTTCCAATCATTAATGAAGTTTTGTCTCCATCAATGTGAAAAGAGATCTTTTTCGTTTCTTTTTTCGAAACAATGTTTGCTTTAGGATCAATTGATTTAACAATTTTATCTAAATACTGTGTTGCTAATTTGAGCGCATCTCGCTTTTCTACTAACTTGACAACAGCTTGTCTTTTACCAAATAATCCTAAAAACCCTTTATTTCCTTCATCTACTATTGTGATATCCACTTCTTCTTGTAGTAGTTGAATTTGTTTCAGTCCGGAATCTACTGCTTCTTCGACTGTGCGACCGACAGCAGTTATTTCCTTCATTTTTTGTTCCCGCCAGCTTTTTCTTTTGTATCAACTTTTACTTGAGGTGTTTTAATGACCAACGTTTGAATGATCATGAAAATGTTACCTACAACCCAGTACAGTGAAAGTGCCGCTGGGAAACTGATTGCAAATACAATGATCATAATTGGCATCACCCAAAGCATAATCGCCATTTGAGGGTTGTCCGAAGGATTTCCAGCCATCATTAGCTTCTGCTGAATAAAAGTAGCTACACCTGCAATAATCGGTAGCAGGAATAATGGATCTGGACTGCCTAAGTCAAACCATAAGAAAGTATGCTTCTTGATTTCAGCTGTTCTCATGATCGCATGATAAAAACCAATTAAGATTGGCATTTGAATTAAGATTGGGAAACACCCTGCTAATGGATTTACACCATTCTTTTGGAAAAGAGCCATTGTTTCCTGTTGAAGCTGCTGCTGTGTTTTTTGATCTTTTGAGCTATATTTTTCACGAAGCTTCTTTAGTTCTGGCTGAAGTGCTTGCATTGCTTTTGTACTTCTTAACTGTTTAATCATTAATGGTAAAATGAGCAAACGAATCAAAAGAGTTACAATAATAATCGCTACACCATAGTTTTCACCAGTTAAGTTTGCCATGTAAGTGATTAATTGAGATAGCGGGTATACAATGTAAGAATTCCAGAATCCCTTACTATCTGATGTGATTGGTTCATTGATTTGTGTACATCCTGCCAATAGAACCAACACGCCAATCAAGCTAAATATTAGTAATAATCGCCTTTTCAACAAGATTCCTCCCATTACTTCAAACTTTATTTAAGTTGGAATTGATTACGAAAGTGACTCACCTAATCAGTATGGTAACATTTTTTCATTACAAAGTGGTGGTTTCATTTTAATTCACTAGATGAAGGAAGCGCTTTTAAAAATTGATTCAACGAAAGTTTCTATTACGAAGACTTTTTCGGTTGTTGTTGATAAACAGCGGATTTTCTAAATAAATGCTGGAGAGACTTCTTTGTTTCTTCAAAGGTCAATTCGCTTGCTGGTTTTCGTGCGATAACAATGTAGTCTTTTTCTTGCTTTAGCTTATGACCTTCCTCTAAGAACACCTGACGGATCAATCGTTTAATCCGGTTTCTTATCACTGCATTACCTATCTTCTTACTGACAGACAATCCTAAACGCAGTTCTTCTTGATCTGGTTGGTCCAGCTGATAAATGACGAATTGGCGATTAGCCATTGATTGACCTTTTTTGAACACTGTTTGAAACTCTTCATTTTTTTTTAGCCTGTTTCGCTTCTTCATGTTTTCTTCCACTCCGATAAAAACTGACAATTCATTTACGATTTTATGTAAAAAAGACCACTGACATTATTCAGTGGCCTAAGCTGATAATTTTTTTCTACCTTTGCTGCGGCGTCGCTTTAAAACTAGACGTCCGTTTTTAGAACTCATACGGCTGCGGAAGCCATGAACTTTACTACGCTTACGGTTATTTGGTTGAAACGTTCTTTTCATTTATGACACCTCCCTGAGGAATAGCTGTTTAAGACAGTCTAACTCATTATATTTGTGTAACCCATCGATTGTCAATATCAATGATAAAACTCTTATTATCAACCTTATAAGCATAACACAAGTTATCAAGTGAAGAAACCTTCTTTTTTAGTTTCCAGCATTTTATTCTTTTTTTCCTTCAAAAAAACCTTCAAAACAAGGTTGTGGATATTTTTCCGGCATATTTTGACTATCCACATCCATTATCGACATTTTTTTCACACAAATAACCTATGTGGATAATTATTTTTCAACAGGATGTAAAGTGTGTGGATAAGTTTGTGACACCCATTGCACCATCTTGTTTATTTTGATATTATATTTGTGTTTTAACTCTTAATTACTTATCTGGCCTATTTACCTTATCCACAATTTGTGGATAACCTGTGGAAAGTTATTACACAGCTTGTTGAATTGTTTATCCACAACCTGTGTAATTTGTCGAAAAGACGTTTTTCTACTATATTAATTGTTTTCAACAAAGTATGTGCACGAATGGTGATGACCATTTGCTCTTTTTCGTGTTCTATAACAGTTTGATACTGGTCATTTTAAAAAGAAAAGGAGGGGGGAGAAGCCTTATGGAAAATATTTTGGATCTGTGGAATAAAGCACTTCAAAAAATAGAGACAAAATTGAGCAAACCTAGTTTTGAAACATGGATGAAGTCCACTAAAGCCCATTCTCTTCAAGGAGATACGCTGACTATTACTGCACCTAATGAATTTGCAAGAGACTGGCTCGAGTCAAGATACCTTCACTTAATTGCAGATACCATCTATGAACTGACAGGCGAAGAGCTCAGCATCAAATTTATCATTCCTCAAAATCAGGACGAAGAGGAAGCCATGCCAAAATCTCCAATCAAAAAAATGTCGAAAGAAGAACCCGTTGAAATTCCACAAAATATGCTGAATCCAAAATATACATTTGATACTTTTGTTATTGGTTCAGGCAACCGTTTTGCTCATGCCGCTTCACTTGCAGTCGCAGAAGCACCAGCAAAAGCATATAACCCGCTTTTTATTTATGGGGGCGTTGGTTTAGGAAAGACTCACTTAATGCATGCGATCGGTCATTACGTCATCGATCATAATCCATCAGCCAAAGTGGTCTATCTATCATCTGAAAAATTTACAAATGAATTTATCAACTCAATCCGGGACAACAAAGCAGTCGATTTCCGTAATCGCTATCGGAATGTAGATGTGCTTTTGATAGATGATATTCAATTTTTAGCAGGAAAAGAACAAACACAAGAAGAGTTTTTCCATACATTCAACACACTTCACGAAGAAAGTAAGCAAATCGTCATTTCTAGTGACCGTCCGCCAAAGGAAATTCCGACACTTGAAGACAGATTACGCTCTCGATTCGAATGGGGCTTAATTACAGACATTACCCCGCCAGATCTAGAAACGCGTATTGCGATCTTACGTAAAAAAGCAAAAGCAGAAGGTTTAGACATTCCGAATGAAGTCATGCTTTATATTGCCAATCAAATCGACAGCAACATTCGGGAACTGGAAGGTGCTTTGATTCGTGTTGTTGCTTACTCTTCTTTAATCAATAAAGACATCAATGCTGATCTAGCAGCTGAAGCCCTAAAGGACATCATTCCTTCATCGAAACCTAAGGTGATTACAATTAAAGATATTCAAAGAATTGTAGGGCAGCAATTTAATATTCGATTAGAAGATTTCAAAGCGAAGAAACGTACGAAATCAGTTGCTTATCCAAGACAAATTGCGATGTATCTCTCTAGAGAAATGACCGATTCCTCTCTACCTAAAATCGGAGAAGAATTTGGTGGACGAGATCATACGACCGTCATTCATGCTCATGAGAAAATTTCAAAATTAATCGTTGAAGATGAACAGCTTCAGCAGCATGTCAAAGAGATCAAAGAACAACTAAAATAATCAAGCTGATAAGATAAGTACGGGAAAATGTGAATAACTAGAGCATAGTCATACACAGTCTGTCCACATGTGGATAGGCTGTCTTTCCTTTCTTTCTACTGACTTATCCACATATTCACAAGCCCTACTAGTACTTCTACGATTTTTATTAAATAAATATATATACATGTCATTAAGAAAAATTAGGAGGACCACTATGAAATTCACGATTCAAAAAGATCGTCTTGTTGAAAGTGTCCAAGATGTATTAAAGGCCGTATCCTCTAGAACAACGATTCCTATTTTGACAGGGATTAAAATTGTTGCATCTGACGAAGGGGTTTCTCTCACAGGGAGCGATTCTGATATCTCAATCGAATCTTTTATTCCTCAAAGAGATGGAGATTTAGAAGTCATTACAATTGATCGACCAGGAAGTATTGTGCTGCAAGCCCGCTTCTTTAGCGAAATCGTTAAGAAACTGCCTATGTCTACTGTCGAAATTGAGGTAGAACAAAATCATCTGACCATCATCCGCTCTGGTTCAGCAGAATTTAATTTAAACGGCTTAGATGCTGAAGAATATCCGCATCTGCCACAAATTGAAGAGCATCATGCTTTTCAAATTCCAACAGATTTGCTTAAAAACCTTATCCGTCAAACGGTTTTCGCAGTGTCCACCTCAGAAACACGACCTATCTTGACAGGTGTAAACTGGAAGGTTGAAAAAGGTGAATTAATATGCACAGCAACGGATAGTCATCGTCTTGCTTTAAGAAAAGCGAAGTTGGATATTAACGAGGAAAGCTCGTACAATGTGGTCATTCCTGGAAAGAGTTTAACAGAGCTAAGTAAAATTCTTGATGATGGACAAGATCTTGTGAGCATCGTCATTACGGAGACACAGGTTCTCTTTAAAGCACAGAACGTGCTGTTCTTCTCAAGATTGCTGGATGGTAATTACCCAGATACAGCTCGCCTCATTCCGCAAGAAAGTAAAACGGATGTAGTGGTGAATACGAAAGAATTCCTTCAAGCGATTGATCGCGCGTCACTTTTAGCAAGAGAAGGGCGTAACAACGTTGTGAAGCTTTCTGCTGATCCTGCGCAAAGCCTTGAAATTTCTTCTAATTCGCCTGAAATCGGTAAAGTAGTTGAAACGGTGCAAGCAGATGACATTAAAGGGGAGGATCTCAAAATCTCTTTCAGTCCGAAATATATGCTTGATGCTTTAAAAGTATTAGAGGGAACAGAGATTCATGTCAGTTTCACTGGCGCAATGAGACCATTCCTATTACGAACGCCAAATGATGATTCCATTTTGCAATTGATTCTTCCAGTTAGAACGTATTAATTTGGTCTAAAATGGCTGCTGTGTGAGCGCACAGCAGCTTTTTTCCTCGTTTCCTCAGCTTTCTTTCATCCCAGTTCGCTTTCCCCCTTTCCTTCTTGTCTTGTTTTTTAGTACAATTAGATATTAGTGATATTGAAAGAGGTCGATACAATGCCTAATCTGATAACGATTGAAACAGAAATGATTACATTAGGGCAGTTTTTGAAATTAGCCGAAGTCATTCAATCTGGTGGAATGGCGAAGTGGTTTTTAAGTGAACATGAGGTGTTCATCAATCAAGAGCCAGATAATAGACGGGGACGCAAATTATACCCAGGTGATGTTGTCGAGATAGAAGGTCACGGCACATTTCAAGTTGTGAATTAGAAACGGGTGACAATACATGTACATTCAAAGTCTGGCGTTAACTTCATACCGAAACTATGAACACACCGAGCTTCAATTCGACAATAAGGTGAATGTGATGATTGGTGAGAACGCCCAAGGTAAAACGAACCTGATGGAAGCGATCTATGTATTGTCGATGGCAAAGTCTCATCGTACGTCAAATGATAAAGAACTTATCCGATGGGACGAAGACTATGCTAAAATAGAAGGTAGAGTCATCAAAAAAAATGGTCCACTCCCCATGCAGCTCGTGATCTCAAAAAAAGGAAAAAAGGGCAAGGTCAATCACATTGAACAACAGAAACTCAGTCATTATGTTGGTGCCTTGAACACCATCATGTTTGCACCAGAGGATCTCAGCCTTGTGAAAGGTAGCCCGCAAATCCGCAGAAGATTCCTCGACATGGAGATTGGACAAGTGTCTGCTGTCTACTTGCATGATTTATCGCTCTATCAAAAAATCCTCACTCAGCGAAATCATTACTTGAAACAATTGCAAACAAGAAAGCAAACGGATCAAGCGATGCTGGAGATTTTAACAGAGCAGTTGATTGATGCGGCAGCGAAGGTTGTCAAAAGACGACTGACTTTTACGAAACAGCTCGAAAAATGGGCGCAGCCGCTGCATTTTGGGATTTCAAGAGAGCTGGAAACGCTCACGCTCCAATACCAGACGGCCATAGAGGTATCAGAAGCGTCAGACTTGTCGAAAATAAAAAATAGCTATGAAGAATCGTTTCAGAAACTAAGAGACAGAGAAATAGACCGAGGGGTGACGCTATGGGGGCCTCACAGAGATGATCTTCTTTTCTTTGTGAATGGTCGGGATGTTCAGACATATGGCTCTCAAGGGCAGCAAAGAACAACAGCTCTTTCACTAAAGCTGGCAGAAATTGATCTGATTCATGAAGAAATCGGTGAATACCCAATTCTTCTACTCGATGATGTTTTATCTGAACTTGATGATTACAGACAGTCTCATTTGCTCCATACCATTCAGGGACGTGTACAGACCTTTGTCACCACTACGAGTGTTGAAGGCATCGACCACGCCACCCTGAAAGAAGCGGAAATTTTCAGAGTAGCCAGTGGAAAAGTAATTGACTGATAAATGAGGTGTGAGTCTTGTATATTCATTTAGGTGATGATTGTGTTGTTTCTACACGAGAGATTGTCGCAATTGTTGATTACAAAATGAGGTCATCTTCTGTTGTAGAGGAATTTCTTCAAAAACAAGAAGAACAAATCATTTCGTTGTCACAAGGGACACCCAAATCCATCGTCGTCACAACTGAATCCGTGTATTACTCTCCTCTTTCCTCAAGCACGCTCAAAAAACGTGCTTCATTTGTGATTGAAATTGAAGTCTAAAAGCTCAATTCATATAAATATATCGTTTAAGAAAAGTGTAGGTGAATGTACGTGGCAATGGAACAGCAACATAATAGTTATGATGAAAATCAGATACAGGTGCTCGAAGGACTAGAAGCGGTTAGAAAACGTCCAGGAATGTACATTGGGTCAACCAGTGCAAAAGGACTTCACCATCTTGTATGGGAAATTGTCGACAACAGTATTGATGAGGCTTTAGCTGGTTATTGTACAGACATTACAGTGCAAATTGAAAAAGATAATAGCATCACAGTGAAAGATAACGGCCGCGGAATTCCTGTTGGGATTCACGAAAAAATGGGACGTCCTGCTGTAGAAGTCATTATGACGGTTCTTCACGCTGGTGGTAAATTTGACGGCAGCGGTTATAAAGTATCTGGCGGTCTGCATGGTGTAGGGGCATCTGTTGTTAATGCGTTATCTACGACCTTAGACGTGACTGTATACCGTGATGGGAAAATTCACTATCAACAATTCAAACGCGGTGTTCCAGTTGGAGATTTAGAGATCATTGGTGAAACAGATGTAACAGGGACAACCACTCATTTTGTGCCAGATCCAGAAATTTTCACTGAAACCATTGAATTTGATTACGACACACTTGCTAACCGTGTACGTGAGTTAGCTTTCTTAACAAAAGGCGTCAACATCATCATTGAAGACTTACGTGAAGGCAAAGAGCGAAGAAACGAATACTGCTATGAAGGCGGTATTAAGAGCTATGTAGAACATTTGAATCGCTCGAAGGAAGTCGTTCATGAAGAACCAGTTTACATCGAGGGTGAAAAAGACGGAATCACCGTTGAAGTTGCACTGCAATACAACGATTCCTATACAAGCAATATTTATTCTTTCGCCAACAACATCAACACATATGAAGGCGGATCACACGAAGCTGGCTTTAAAACCGGTCTGACGCGTGTCATCAATGATTATGCTCGTAAAAATGGCGTATTCAAAGATGGAGACTCGAATTTGAGCGGAGAAGATGTACGAGAAGGCTTAACAGCCATTATCTCTATCAAACATCCAGACCCTCAATTTGAAGGACAAACGAAGACAAAGCTCGGTAACTCAGAAGCAAGAACCATTACCGACTCCCTCTTCTCCGAAGCACTTGAGAAATTCCTCTTAGAGAACCCTGATGCTGCAAAGAAAATTGTGGAGAAAGGTGTGATGGCAGCTCGTGCAAGAATGGCTGCCAAAAAGGCACGTGAGCTGACAAGACGTAAAAGTGCACTGGAAGTCTCTAGCTTGCCTGGGAAACTGGCAGACTGTTCTTCTAAAGATCCTTCCATCTCTGAGCTTTATATCGTAGAGGGAGATTCTGCGGGCGGATCTGCTAAGCAAGGTCGTGATCGACATTTCCAAGCGATCTTACCGTTAAGAGGGAAGATCCTAAACGTTGAAAAAGCCCGACTAGATAAAATTTTATCTAACAACGAGGTTCGTTCAATGATTACAGCGCTAGGGACTGGAATCGGAGAAGACTTCACTTTAGAGAAAGCACGTTATCACAAAATTGTGATCATGACTGATGCTGATGTTGATGGAGCGCATATTCGGACGCTACTCCTAACATTCTTCTATCGCTACATGCGTGAAATCATTGAAAACGGTTATGTGTATATCGCACAGCCGCCTTTATATAAAGTGCAGCAAGGAAAACGTGTTGAATACGTGTATAACGATAAACAGCTAGATGAACTGTTAAAAACACTGCCTCAAACACCGAAACCTGGACTTCAGCGTTATAAAGGTCTTGGAGAGATGAATGCTACTCAGCTTTGGGAAACAACAATGGATCCTGATGCGAGAACACTTCTTCAAGTGACACTTGAGGATGCAATCGATGCTGATGAGACTTTTGAAATGCTAATGGGAGATAAAGTAGAGCCGAGACGTAACTTTATCGAAGAAAATGCACAATACGTAAAAAATCTTGATATTTAGATAGGTATCCCCCTTGAGAGCAACCTTATTTCTTGTTTGGAATAAGGTTGTTTTTCAAGAAACAGGGGCGTGAAACGAATGTCCTGGTTTTCTACGTTTCGTTGATTTTCTAGTAAATAAATGTGTATAAAGGCAAGATTATTGATATAATGGAGAATAGTCTTGTGAAGATAAATACATATTTTACTCCCACATAATTTATTTCATGTGATACGTAAAGGGAGGTTCTTATAGTGAGTGAACAACATACACCAAATGTACGCGAAGTGAATATTAGCCATGAAATGCGTACGTCCTTTTTAGATTATGCAATGAGTGTTATTGTTTCGCGTGCATTACCAGATGTGCGAGACGGATTGAAGCCCGTGCATCGAAGAATTTTGTATGCGATGAATGACCTAGGTATGACAAGTGATAAACCATTTAAGAAATCTGCACGTATCGTTGGGGAAGTTATCGGTAAGTACCACCCTCACGGTGATAGCGCTGTATATGAAGCGATGGTTCGGATGGCGCAAGATTTCAACTATCGTAATATGCTGGTTGAAGGGCACGGGAACTTTGGTTCTGTCGATGGAGACGGTGCAGCAGCCATGCGTTATACCGAGGCACGTCTTTCTAAAATTTCGATGGAGATCCTGCGTGATATCACAAAGGACACCATTGATTATCAAGATAACTACGATGGCAGCGAAAGAGAGCCAGTCGTTATGCCTGCTAGGTTCCCGAACTTATTAGTGAACGGGGCAACAGGAATCGCTGTAGGGATGGCAACGAATATCCCGCCTCACCAACTAGGTGAAGTGATTGATGGGGTATTGGCAATTAGTCAAAATCCTGAAATGACGACACAGGAACTAATGGACATCATTCCAGGTCCAGACTTCCCAACTGCGGGACAAATCATTGGGCGAAGCGGTATTCGTAAAGCGTATGAAACAGGACGCGGCTCTATTACATTACGTGCAAAGTCAAACATCGAAGAAACATCTAGTGGTAAGCAGCGCATTGTTATCAACGAGATTCCTTATCAGGTTAACAAAGCTCGTTTGATCGAAAAAATCGCAGATCTTGTCCGTGATAAAAAGATTGATGGCATTACAGATCTTCGTGATGAATCTGACCGTAATGGAATGAGAATTGTCATTGAACTACGAAGAGACGCAAACGTCCATGTTCTATTAAACAATCTTTATAAACAAACGACACTTCAAACGTCCTTCGGTATTAACTTGCTTGCACTTGTTGATGGACAGCCGAAAGTGTTGTCTCTCAAACAATGTCTCGAATATTACCTTGAGCATCAGAAAGTGATCATTCGTCGAAGAACGGCGTATGAATTGCGTAAAGCGGAAGCAAGAGCTCATATTTTAGAAGGCTTAAGAATTGCGCTTGATCACTTAGATGAGGTCATTGCCTTAATTAGAGGCTCTCAAACTGCTGAAATTGCAAGAAATGGTTTGATGGAAAACTATAGCTTGTCTGAAAAACAAGCACAGGCCATTCTCGATATGCGACTCCAGCGTTTGACTGGTTTAGAAAGAGAGAAAATAGAAGATGAATACAAAGGGCTTGTTGAATTGATTGCTGAATTGAAAGCCATTCTAGCAGACAATGAGAAAGTTCTAGAAATCATTAGAGAAGAATTAACAGAAATCAAAGAACGCTTCAATGATACGCGCCGCACAGAAATTGTGACAGCGGGTATAGAAACAATCGAAGACGAAGATTTGATTCCTGTTGAAAATATTGTGATCACACTGACTCATAATGGTTATATTAAGCGCCTGCCTGCATCAACATACCGCAGTCAAAAAAGAGGCGGTAAAGGTGTACAAGGAATGGGAACCAACGAAGATGATTTCGTTGAACAGCTGATCTCAACATCTACGCACGATACGATTCTCTTCTTCTCTAATAAAGGGAAGGTTTATCGAGCGAAGGGCTATGAGATCCCTGAGTTCGGACGAACAGCGAAAGGGATTCCGATTATTAACCTTCTTGAAGTAGAAAAGGGAGAGTGGATAAACGCCATTATTCCAGTCAGCGAATTTGATGAAGATTCGTATCTCTTCTTTACAACAAGACACGGTGTCTCGAAACGAACGTCATTGTCTCAATTTGCAAACATCCGAAACAATGGTTTGATTGCACTCAGCCTGCGTGATGAAGATGAATTGATGGCTGTTCGTTTAACCAATGGTGAAAAACAAATCATCATCGGAACGAAAAAAGGAATGCTCATTCGTTTCGACGAGACAGATGTTCGTGAAATGGGACGTACAGCAGCTGGAGTTAAAGGGATCACACTTTCTGAGGATGACATCGTCGTTGGAATGGAAATCCTTGAGCCAGATGCAAACGTATTGATCGTAACGGAAAAAGGTTATGGTAAATTAACGCCTGAAAAAGAATATCGTGTCCAAAGCCGTGGTGGTAAAGGTCTGAAAACATGCAAGATCACTGACAACAACGGTCCGCTTGTTGCAGTGAAGGCGACTAACGCTGAAGCTGAAGAAGACTTGATGATTATTACAGGTAGTGGTGTCATCATCCGTATGGCCGTTTCAGATATCTCCACAACAGGCCGAGTCACTCAAGGTGTCCGCCTGATCCGTCTAGGTGATGATGAACATGTCGCTACAGTGGCATTAGTAGAACAATCACCAGAAGACGATGAAGAGAATAGTGAAGAAAACGTAGAAAATGTAGAGTCAGATCAAGAGCAATCTGAGTAAAGATAAAGCCGGTTTTTCACCGGCTTTATTTTTTTTTGAAAAAACATGATTTTTTTTGAAGTTTATAATGCTTTTTTCATAGATATGTGTTAATCTTTCAAAGGAGCAAAAAGAGGCTCTATTTTTTATCTCTTTCATAACAAAAACTTCTTAAAAAAATAAAATGTTTTTCAAGAAAAATGTTGACTATTGATAGAGATATATGATATATTTAAGTGGTCGCTTTGAGAGAGTGACAAACAAGTTCTTTGAAAACTAAACAAGACAAAACGTACCTGTTAATTCGAGTTTTTATAAAAAAATCCTATGATACATCATAGGTAGTCAGTCAAACTGGCGAAAA
>NZ_JBQEPF010000014.1:0-92400 GCF_052045575.1 Bacillus sp. 22190
TGAAGTGCACCCCAAATATTAGACACAGTCTAACATTTGGAGGTGCTTTTCTTTTGGCTAAATTTACAATTGAAGATAAAATCAAAGCTGTAAAACGATACCTCGTTGACCGCGAACCCCTGCTTGGAATTGCAAAACAGATTGGCGTGCACAAAAGCATACTTCAATATTGGGTCAGAAAGTATCAATATCATGGCGAAAAAGCTTTTTCAAAGTCATATACAAATTATCCAGTCCAATATAAACTAGACGTACTTGATTATATGAATGAACATGGGACGTCTATCTTGGAAACAGCTGCACTCTTTAACCTGCCTTCTGATACCACGCTTTGGAACTGGAAGCGCATCTTGAAAACACAAGGAGTAGACGCCCTTCAATCTAAGAAAAAGGGGCGTCCGTCTATGAAAAAGAAAACTGGAAAACAAGACATAACGAAAGGATCAATGGAAGCGTTACAGGCAGAAGTAGAACATTTGCGCATGGAAAATGAGTATTTAAAAAAGTTGAATGCCTTAGTTCAAAACAAGGAACAATCACCAAACAAGACAAAGCGCAAGTAGTCTATGATTTAAGGCATCAATATCCGGTGAAATCACTTCTTAAGCTCGCATGTATTCCACGCAGTACCTACTATTACTTGATCAAGCATTTAGACCGTCCTGATCAGGATGTCGAACTGAAAAAGATGATTCAAACCATTTATCAGGAACATCAAGGACGTTATGGATATCGCCGGATTCGTGATGAACTAATCAACCGGGGACAAAAGGTGAATCACAAAAAAGTCCAGCGCATCATGAAAGCTCTAGGGCTAAAATGCATGGTCCGAGTGAAGAAATATCGTTCATACAGAGGCACAGTGAACAAAATAGCGCCTAATATTTTGGCTCGGCATTTTCAAGCTGATAGACCAAATGAGAAATGGGTCACAGATATAACGGAGTTCAAGTTATTTGGTCAGAAGCTCTATCTTTCGCCCATATTAGATCTATTTAATGGTGAGATCATTACCTATACAGTCGGTTCAAGACCTGTTTATTCACTCGTCTCAACGATGCTTCATCAGGCGTTCAACCGTTTAAATGAAGAGGAGAAACCAATGATACATTCTGATCAAGGATGGCATTACCAAATGAAGCAATATAGACACGCCTTAAAAAAGCGTGGGATTACACAGATTATGTCCCGAAAAGGTAACTGTTACGATAACGCAGTTATCGAGAACTTTTTTGGTATCTTAAAGTCTGAATTTCTATACCTAAAAAAATTTGAGAACATCGAACACTTCAAGCAAGAACTTGAACAATATATTGACTACTACAATCACACACGTATAAAGACAAAACTAAAAGGCATGAGTCCGATACAATATAGAACTCATGCCTCGAAAGCTGTCTCATAAAAAAACCGCGTCTAAATTTAGGGGGTCACTTCAAAATCGGGCGGCCTTTTATTCATCTATTCCTCACATACGAATCAATCATATATGACATTTTTTCCTTCTTCCCTTAACTTTTTTAACGACGTCAGCATATGGTTGATTTCTTCATCGGAATGTCTTTCCCACGCACCTAGTTCTGCGACTATTTTCAAAGGAGATGTCGACCGATAAGAACGGGTCGGATTCCCTGGAAACTTTTGATCCGTCAAATTCGGATCATCTTCAAACTCGCCTGTCGGTTCTACAACATAAATTCTCTCTTTGGAATCAGACCGGGCTAATTCAGCTCCCCATTTGGCTGCATTTAATGTTCCGGTGAAATAGATGTGGTTCGATTGTTTATCCTGATAATTGGATAAATGCAACGGTTCAAGCAGGTCCCCAATCTTCAATTCTGCTTTCGTCCCATGAAAAAACGGCCCAGGATCTAAAACATCTTTCTTGTCATTCATACAGCCACATCCCTTATCGTTATTGACTTGCGTATAACAGTATACGGGCTGATGCGGGCGGAAAACAGTCTATAAATGAGATTAAATTCGGGGTATAATGATAGTAGAGAGTAAGATCGTTTAAAAAAAAGGAAATTTCTCATTGATTCCAACAAGAACAAAAACAAGAATACCTTCCACTGCTGACAGCGTCACAATCAATCCGTGGTTCATTGGGTGTTCCTTCGCAATTAATTTCTGACCAATATAGTTTAAAGCGTAAAAAAGAAAGAACAATAAGAAAAACAAATAAAGGATCGTCATCATCTACATAACCCTCTTTCTTATAATGGATAATCAACCAATTTTTACAATATATCATTAGACTAACATTTTAGAACAACTCGAACAATATGCTCTTGCCAATAAAGTGAACGAACAAAAAAGCCAGCCACCCGCTAATAAGGTGACTGGCTTTTTTCCTGTTACTTCCCGATGTTCTCTCCATTTTGCTCGATCAATGTTTCATACCAATAAGAGCTCTTTTTCCGAATTCTCTTCAGGTCTTTCAGGTCAAATTCATCACGATTGACGTAGATAAAACCGTAGCGTTTTGAGCAGCCTTGGTGTGTACTGATTAAGTCGATGGCTGACCACGGGCAGTACCCGAATACCTCTACACCGTCAGTGATCGCCCATTTGATTTGTTCAATATGTTTTTCTAAATAATCAATTCGATAATCATCCTGAATCGATCCATCCGCTTCTAACTTGTCAAAAGCGCCTAACCCGTTTTCCGTAATAATAAGAGGCAACTGATAGCGATCGTAAATCTCACGCATCGTTGATCGGAAACCGGTAGGGTCAATCTCCCAGCCAAATGCATTTTTACTTAAAAACGGGTTGTTGCCGCCTTTGTAGACGCCATCTTCACCGGATTTTAAATGCTGATCTCCGCCACGGGCAAATTCATCATTGCCATCTCCTTTACTCGCTTCAACCGTTTGAGATGTGTAGTAGTTAAAGGCAATGAAGTCTGGTTTTGCACTTTTCAAAATATCCATATCTCCCTCTTCAATCACAGGAAGAATGTCTTTTTCCTTCATGTATGCCCATGCAAGGTTGTTATAACGACCGAATACCGCCATATCAAGATATAGCCAGTTGCGGATTGCATTGTAATTAGCCGCAGCAATGACATCCTCAGGTTTTGGAGATGCCGGGTAAATAAGGGCGATGTTTGGCGCTGGTCCGATTTTCGCCTCAGGCAGCAAACGATGACAAAGCGTCATGGCTTTCGCCTGTGCCACAAGCATATGGTGGTTCTGCTGATATAGTTCTTTTTTCGGATTTTCTAAATTTGGATCCAGTGTACCTAATGCTGATCCATGTAAGATCATCATGTTTTGTTCATTAATCGTCAGCCAATATTTTACCTTCTCGCCATACTCCTGGAACAAAACCTCCGCATAACGTTCAAACGCATCGACTGTCGAACGATTTGACCAGCCGCCTTTCACTTGAAGCGCATGAGGTAAATCAAAGTGATACATCGTCACAATTGGTTCAATGTCATAGCGGCGTAATTCATCAATGAGAGAATGGTAGAAGTCAATTCCCTTTTGATTGATCTCCCCATCTCCATCTGGAATGATACGTGTCCATGCAATAGAGAAACGATAAGCCTTCAAGCCCATTTCTGCAAACATCTTCACGTCCTCTTTATATCGATGATAGTGATCGCTGGCTACCTTAAAATCAGTTGTTCCTTCAGGATAGCTTTCTCTCATATCAATGACTGAAGGTCCCTTGCCATCCTCGTTCCACGCACCTTCTACTTGATAGGCGGAAGTCGATCCGCCCCAGAAAAAGTCTTTTGGAAATGGTGCTAGTGTTGAATATCTCATGATTATGTCCTCCCTTTTCTTAAACTAAGTGTAAAAATGATTGTCCTGGTGTCACTTGTTTTTCTTCTGTCTCAATGATATCGCTAAATTCACCGGAATTGGTAATAATCACAGGTGTTGTGACAGAAAGACCTGCTGCTTGAATGGCCTCAATATCAAACTCCGCAAGCAGTTCACCTTCTGTAATCGTTTGGCCCTGCTCAACCTTCGGCGTAAAATGACGGCCCCCAAGTTGTACAGTATCCAGTCCAATATGAATGAGTACTTCTGCTCCGCTTTCAGAGGTGAGACCGTATGCATGTCCTGTTGGGAATACCGTTGTCACGACTCCAGTTACTGGTGCAAACAGCTTGCCTTCTGATGGAATAATGGCTGCGCCCTTACCTAATGCGCCAGATGAGAAGGCTTTATCTTGCACCTCTTCTAGCTTGATGACTTCGCCAGATAAAGGACTTTTCACATGAGCTGCTTTGACACCATGTTCATTTTCAGATGCTGGTGCAGAACTAGCTGCAGGAGCATCTTCTTCATCCACAGGATCTTTGAATCCAATCAAATAGGTTAAGACGATTGAAAGGACAAATGAAACGGAAATTCCGATTAAGAATCCTGTAAACCCTTGACCATAGAAGATCGGAAGTGTCAGTAAACTCGGAAGACCTGATGCAATCGCAATACTTTGTGAATAACCGATAATGGCACCACCGACACCGGCAGAGATCACCGCTGCAATAAATGGTTTTTTCAAACGAAGTGTGACGCCGTATACAGCAGGTTCTGTAATTCCAAATACAGCAGAAACCGCTGTCGATCCAGCTAATGATTTCAGCTTTTTGTTCTTTGTTTTCAGCATAACACCGATGGAAGCACCGGCTTGTGAAAATACAGCTGGCGCAGTCGCCGGCTTGATATGATCTTTTCCATGGACCGCAATATTATTTAAAATGACTGGCACAAGCCCCCAATGGATACCGAAGATGACAAGAACCTGCCATGCCATCGCAATTAAAGCACCGGCAAGTGTAGGGCTAAAGGAGAATACTTTCAGCAGGACGGCTGCAATTCCATTCCCTGCATACACACCAAATGGTCCAAATACGATCAGTGTCAGTGGAACGACCGTGACCAGTAAAATCAGTGGTGTAATAAAGTTTTTCACACTTTCATGAATGACTTTGTTAAAGAAACGTTCGATATATCCCATCACAAACACTGCCAAAATAATCGGGATAACCGTTGATGTATAAGACATTAAGACAACCGGAATGCCGAAGAACGACACATCTCCGCCGCCTTTTGTGAGCTCTTGAATAGTCGGGTAGATCAGTGCACCTGCAATCGTCACAGCGACAAATGGATTCGCTTTAAACTTCCTAGCAGAAGTGAATGCGAGCAGCAGCGGCAGGAAGTAGAACAAGCTGTCTGATGCGGCAAATAAAATTTGATACGACGTATCTTCAGGAGATAACCATTTTGCATTGATACAGATGCCTAGAAGTCCTTTTAAAATACCGGCACCCGCCATGACACCTAGAAGCGGTGTGAAAATTCCAGAAACAATGTCGACGAATTTTCCAAAAAGACTTGTACTTTCTTCACTTGATCTAGCAGATGAAGAAGTGGAATCCTCTAATAGATTCGTAAACTCCCCAATCTCTCGATATACCTCTGGTACGGTGTTGCCAATGACCACCTGAAACTGGCCGCCGCTTTCCATGACAGTCACCACACCATTTAATTTTTCAATGGCTGCTTTATCTGCTTTTGATCTGTCATTTAGTGTGAAGCGAAGTCTTGTGGCACAGTGAACCAATGAATGAACATTTTTCTCTGTACCGATATGTTTGATAATGTCTTCTGCTAATTGACGATGACTCATACAAAAACCCCCTTTTTTTCAAAAAAATACGTTTTTAGGCAAAATAAAAACCTAAACGGGCACCAAAAATAGTCGCAACTTGCTATTGCGCTTTTTCAGTGAACGTTTAGGTTTTGCCTGCCGAACAGTCACAATCCTCTAAGACGATCATTGTGAAACCGTATTCTTTTATGTTTATGAGCAAATAGTACCACTCACTTTTTGTGATGTCAACGCTTTCTTTTAAAATTCTATCTTTATTTTTCTCGTTTGATGAGTCGATTCAAATGAATTGATAGATAGAGCATCTCCTCTGATGTCAGGTCGCGATGATACGTTTGATACACATATTCCGCGATTTTCTTTGCGCATTCGTACGCCTTCGGATATTTCACTTTAATCAGCTGATATAAATCTTGATCTTCACTGACGAGTAACGTTTCGTTGATGAGACGCTGTACGAAAAAGCGTAAATGTGTGAGAAAACGATAAAAGTTGAGCGAGTCTTCATCAAATTCCATGTTTAGATGATATTTCACAATGGTCAGTATGGCATTCACTTCTTTTGTGATATTGACCGTTGTATTCATGTCTTCATTGAGCTCTGCATTAATAATATGCATGGCAATAAAGCCCGCTTCATCTTCAGGCAGTTCAATATGAAGACGATCTTCAATCATCTCAAGGCATTCCTTCGCCACGAGAAACTCATCTTTGTATAAACGTTTAATCTCCCAAATCAGCGAATTCTCAATCAAGTGGTTTTTCTTTAATCGTTCGATGGCGTAATGAATATGGTCTGCCAGCGATACATGCAGACTTTCGTTTAATCTTCGGTTCAGCTTTGTATGTGCGTATTGGATCATTTCCTCGGTCACCTTGACGACATCATACGGAACCTCTTGAAGCAGCATTTTCATCCGCTCATGTACGGAATGATCCTCTAATCGGAACACTTTATCAATTAACGCCTCGTCCACCGGGTCTCCGGGACGTCTTTGAAAAGCGATGCCTCTGCCCATGACGACGATTTCTTTTCCTTGTTCATCTATCACACTAATGACATTATTGTTTAGAACCTTTTGAATCTGCATCTCCAAACACCTCCGTCTATAACCAGCCATCTACACTCAAAATATGCTCTCATCTTAACACAACTGTCAAATCACTTGGCGCTTTTATCTGACTTTTGAAATAGATTTCACGATATTTTTCCTTCTTTCTTGCTGGTCTGATCCTCCCTCGGCCTGCATACAATACCCCGAGGAGGTGACCTTCGATGAAGGCTTTTTTCTGGTCAGCATCTTTTTTATTCATGTTCATTCTGACTCTCTTTATTCTAGGTATTGTTTTTTGGCTTAGTGGACAAGGCTTAGATCAGCTATGGAGATATGCGCTTATCTGTCTTGTGACAGCCACCGTTCTACACGGCGTTACCACCTGGCTAAAGCAGCATGTCATGGATCATCCATCCAAATAAAAAGGCTGCCCTCAGTATTCAGGCAGCCCTTCCGTTATTCCTTAGATGAGGCGGCTTCTTTCTGAGAAGCACGCAGTTCATCATTAATTTTTTTCGCATCTTCTAAAAACTCTGTTTCAAATCCACTTTTGAGTGCCCACATATAAAATAACAACGCCACAACTGCAATAAGTGCCATATCCCAACCATAATGAATGACGTTATACCCGCCAAATTTATCACTGCCGAGACAGGAAATCGTCATCATCACAAGCAAATACACAACCATCCAAGCACCTGCTTTAAAGTGACGACCAAAGCCCTTCCACTTCGCTTTTGCTTGATAGTAAAAATAGATTGGCAAACCGATGAGAATAATGAACAACACCTGACCCGTCAGCGGCCATCTCGCCCAGTACAGTGTCAATGATGCAAAGACAAAACCAAGCGGAGCAATGATGCTGAGTCCTTTAATTCGCAGTGGACGATATAAATCTGTGCCCGTCTTTCTCAGCGTCATCACTGTCACAGGTCCTGTCAAATAGGAAATCAGGGTCGCCACAGAAATAATTTCAGCGAGAACCCCCCATCCTCTAAACAAAAACAGAAAGATAAACGATACGCCTAAGTTAAAAAACATCGCTGGACGAGGCACACCATAAATTGGGTGCAGACGGCCAAGTACACTCGGCATGTACTTGTTTTTTTCCATCCCATAAATCATACGAGACGTCGTCGCCGTATACGTAATCCCTGTGCCAGAAGGAGAAACGAACGCATCTGCATATAAAATAAGGACAAGCCAGTTAATCCCTAGCGCAATGGCAAGGTCAGCAAATGGCGAGTTGAAATTCAAATGCCCCCAGCCATTCACAATCATTGATGGATCGACAGCGCCAATAAAAGCGATTTGCAGCAGCACATAAATGACCGTTGCAATCAAAATCGATCCAACAATGGCGATTGGAATCGAACGCCCTGGATTTTTCGCTTCTCCTGCCATATTAATCGGGCTTTGGAAGCCATTAAAAGCAAACACAATCCCCGATGTTGCCACAGCTGTGAGCACACTCGCCCAGCCGTTCGGCGCAATACTTGTTCCAGAAGTAAAATTCTCACTATGAAAACCTACGAATAAGAGCGCACCAATTGTTAATCCTGGAATGACGATTTTAAAAATCGTAATGAATGTATTCGCCTTTGAAAACAACCCAACTGTCCAATAATTGAGCAGAAAATAAATCACCAGCAGCACACTTGCCACCATGAGCCCCTCGGTCGTCAAAACCCCTTTTGTGACCAAATGGCTTGTCCACTTTGCCCACTCCCAAGGCCATGAGCTCATGTATTGAACGGAGGCCACTGCCTCAACAGGAATCACTGAGACAATCGCAATCCAGTTTGCCCAAGCGGCGATAAATCCAATAAAAGAGCCGTGTGAATATTGCGTATATTTGACCATTCCGCCTGCCTCTGGAAACATCGACCCGAGTTCACTATAAGACAATGCGATAAATAAAATAACAACCATCCCGATCAACCATGACAAAATAGCAGCAGGGCCGGCGATTTGAGCAGCCCGCCACGCACCAAAGAGCCATCCTGAACCAATGATTGAGCCAAGACCTACCATCATTAAAGCGAAAGTTCCCATCCTACGATGCAAATGATTCATGTTCATAACACCTTTCGATTAAAATACAGAGCATGTGTCGAGCAAGCGCATTTCTTTTATAGCAGCTCACCTTTCATTCCATTGGCAAATACTTTCTGATCTGAACTTTTATCTTTGTTCATTTTTTTACCTGTTATATTATCTCTCAATTCTCCATTTTCTGAAATAGTCGAACATGCTTATTTCAAAAGAAAGCGCTTTTTCAACTGTTCAATCTATTAGACTGATTAACTACCTTTACCCTTATTTTGAAAAAAACAAAACAAAAAAGAAAGAGGAAATGACTTCCTCTTCCCTTTGAACACGTATCATTCAAAGAAAAAAGGATAAAAGGGAAACCCTCTTATCCTTGTGAGATTGCTTGTTCTTTTTCAATGACAGCTAGTCTTTCTTGAACTTCTTCCTCAGATAAATTGTGCAGTTTCACATAAAGGTTACGTTCGCTTGTGCGGCATTCATGGCTGCAGCTGCGCATATATTTATGCTCGCTTTCTTCTGTTGCAATCATTTTGCGGTTACATGCAGGGTTCGCACAGTTCACATAACGCTCGCAAGGTTCGCCAGTGAAGAAATCTTTTCCTACCACGACGTGCTCTGTTTGATTGACTGGAACCGTTAGGCGGTTATCAAACACATAACATTGACCGTCCCATAGCTTTCCTTGAACTTCCGGGTCTTTTCCGTACGTGACAATTCCACCGTCAAGCTGGGATACATCTTCAAAGCCTTCACGCTTTAACCATCCTGAGAATTTCTCACAGCGTACGCCGCCTGTGCAATACGTCAGAATTTTTTTCCCTTCAAGAATCTCTTTATTGTCACGAATCCACTCAGGCAATTCACGGAATGTCTCAATGTCAGGGCGCACAGCACCTCTGAAGTGACCGACATCAAACTCATAATCATTACGTGCATCAATCACGACCGTATCAGGTGATTGCATTTGCTCGTAAAATTCAACTGGGCTGAGATGTTTCCCCGTTAATTCTAGCGGATTCACATCATCTTCAAGACTTAAATTCACCAATTCATTTCGGTGGCGGACGTGCATTTTCTTAAACGCATGACCATCTGCTTCGTCAATTTTAATTGGCATGGACGCAAAGCGTGGATCTTCTTTCAATGCTTGCATGTACTTGTCCGTTTGCTCAATGGTACCAGAAACGGTTCCGTTTATGCCTTCAGATGAAACAAGAATACGACCTAACAAACCAAGTTCCTTACAGAATGCTAGATGCTCTGCTGTAAACGTTTCTGGATCCTCAATGGGGACATATTGATAGTAAAGTAATACACGATATTGTTTTTCCATATATATAAACACCTCTTAAATTTAATCAAAACATACCATTTTATATCATACAGGAAATACATACCTTAAGGCAATGTCAGCAGTTCAATTCCATAAAACGGAAGGGTCTATGGTCTCATATTGTCCGTTTATTTGACAGAACTTTCTGTAAAATGAGATGATTTAAGAACTATATGATTTCATAAAGGAGCATAAGTCCATGATCCAACCAGAAGAGATCGTCAGAAGCGGTCCTAACCAGTTTATTTCTCAAAAGGGGATTTATCATGAAATCGAGTCACTTGTTACTCCCTTTCAGTCACCAGCTATAGTGACAGGATATGACTCATATCAAGCCTTTTCACAGTACACAAAGCTTCCATCCGAGTGGCCTGTTGTTCAGCATAAAGGTTACAGTTCACCAAATGCGATCACACGAATTGCGGAAGAACTCAAGAGTTCAGACGTGATCATCGGGATCGGTGGTGGCACGATTTTAGATACAGCGAAGTCTGTTGCCGACGCTCTCCAAATTGAAGTGATTATGGTGCCGACGATTCCTGGGACATGTGCGGCTTCTACACCGCTCAGCGTCATTTATGATGACAAGGGAAATTTTATGAGGGTCGACTATCATAAGCGGTCTAGCTATCTCACGTTAATTGATCATACTTTTTTGCTTTCATCTCCTCTTTCCTATCTCCAAAGCGGAATTGGGGATACGCTCGCAAAATGGTATGAAGCGGAAGCCATTATTCGTAACACAAAAGACACCTTGCCGCTCATGGTACATGCTGCATTAAAGCAGGCAGTGTACGTTCGTGACATTCTTCTGACTCATAGTGAAGAAGCCGTTAGCAGTTTAAAAACAGGTCAGTTTTCTCAAGCCTTTGCAGATGTAACAGATACGATCATTACGTTAGCCGGAACAGTCGGCGGCTATGGAGGACGTTATGGCAGAATGGCAGGAGCCCATGCTGTTCATAATGGATTAACATTTATTGATGAAACACATCATGTGTTACATGGACAAAAAGTGGCCTATGGCATTCTCGTCCAGCTTGCCGCAGAAAACCGTATGACGGAAGTAGAAGAATTACTTGAGCTCTATCAAACACTCGGATTACCTAGAACGATGCGTGAGCTTGGCATCACAGCTCAGCTAGAGGAAGCAGCACATACAGTGGCAAACCATGCTGCACGTAAAGATGAAACCTTTTGTTTGATTGGAGACTATACGAAAGAGCAAATTGTCGACGCCATTCAAATCATTGAAACCTATCAGCCTCAAAAGACGGTCTGAACATAGGGGCAAATAAAAAGCACAGGCATCCCGCCTGTGCTTTCTTTCTATTAAAAATCGAAGTTATCTGGGTCTGGACCCGTGCGCTCATCTTCATTGAGCTGATCAATGACACTCATTTCATGGGCGGACAACTCGAAATCAAATACGTTTGTGTTTTCGATGATTCGGCTCTTCGTCACCGATTTCGGAATGGTGATAATGCCATGCTGCAAGTCCCAGCGAAGAATGACTTGCGCTACTGACTTCTCATGTTTTTTTGCAATATCTTGAAGCACCGGATGGTTAAGAAGTTTCCCGCTGCCTAATGGCGACCATGCTTCTACATGAATGCCTTTTGCCTTGCAGTAGTCACGTAAAGGCTCTTGCGTCAGCTTCGGATGCAGTTCAATTTGATTGACCATTGGCACCACTTCTGCCTCTTCTAATAAATCTTCTAAATGGTGCTGATGGAAGTTACACACGCCAATGGCTTTCACACGGCCATCCTTATAAAGCTTTTCTAGCGCCTTCCACGTTTCTTTATATTTGCCTTCAACCGGCCAATGGATTAAATAAAGATCCAATACATCCAGACCTAGTTTGTTCATACTCGTTTCAAAGGCTTCAAGCGTTGACTCATATCCTTGATCACTATTCCACACTTTTGTCGTAATGAACAGCTCATCGCGAGAGATGCCTGATTGCTGAATGGCTTTGCCAACACCTTCTTCATTTTGATAGGCCGCTGCTGTATCTATACTGCGATAGCCAGCTTCAAGTGCGTCTTTGACTGCATTTACAGCCTCATCCCCATCTTTTACTTGCCATACACCAAAGCCAAGCTTCGGCATTTTCACTCCGTTTGCTAATGTGACTGTATCTGTTAATCCACTCATCAAACAAACCTCCGCTTCATTTTTGCTTACCATGCACTATACCCGAATGTGCGAAAGATCATGCATGAAGATAAACCATTCATAGACTGAATGATCTCAGATAGTTGACAAAGGGCTAAAATGAACTTGATTTTAGCCCTTTGTCTTCTTTTCAGCGTGATAGAAAACCTTTGCAGCCCTAGGAAGGACGAGTACTGGCGCGGAGCGAATTTCACATTCGTGAGCACCGGCACGCAGGACTGACAAAGAATGCGAGGGTTTGTCTACACGCTGAAACCATTCATAGACTGAATGATCTTATTTGATGTATTGTCCCATATCGACTTGATTTGCATCAACGATTTGGTATTCACTGATTCGATTTTTTGTTTTAGAACCATCATACGTCTCTAAAAAGCTTTGGTCATAAAAAGTCAGACCATACATTTGCTTTTCGTTCTCGTACACTCTGATCCAATAAGATTCTTTTGAGGCTTTTTTAGCCTCGTTTATTTTCTTTAATTGAATACCCGAAAATTTCTTCAGCAACTTTTGAATATCCTCTTTCTTATCCACCACAACGCGCTCATCATCATGCTCAATTTGAATAGAAGTCACTTTATCTTTATCAATCGAGACCACATCATCAAAAGCATATGTTTTGGCATTGATCATAAAATAAAGACCTATTCCGATGAAAATAATGACTACTAAACCAATGATCCACTTCTTCAACCTAACTCCTCCTTCAATTCACGCCATCCCTATACAAACAGTGAGGTCCAATCATCCTCCTCAGAGAATACTTGAATCCCATGCTGTTTCAGCAAGGCAGACGTCACACCGTCCCCAGCCTTTGTCTTCCCGTTAAACTCTCCCCGATAGATCATCCGGCTTCCGCAAGAAGGGCTGTACTCTTTTAACACGACGGATGTTGCGCCAAGAGTCTGAATCTGCTTAAGCGTGGCTTGTGCACCATTTACATACATCTCTGTCACATCTGTTCCATGAACATCAACAACAGAAGCCTGCCCCCGTAAGACATCATGACCATCTCCACCAATAATTTCTGCGGGAGGTCTTGGTGTAGAGAAACCGCCAAGCAGCTCAGGGCAAACTGTTACCGCCTTTCCTTCCTGCACAAGCTCCTCGATACGTTGATCTAATCGATGGCTGCCATTATAACGGACCTTTAATCCCGCAAGACAAGCGCTGACAACGATCATGTATGTTCCTCATTTCTATGTATTGAACGTTTTTTGCTGACTTTAAAATAAATCCATAAAGGCAAACAGAGTATCGTGTACATCAGAAAGGGCAGAGCACAATACAAAACAGCCGCCCACATGGACCCTTCAACTCCTGTGATCCCAAAAAAATAAACAAATAATAGCAAGCTGACAAACAATCCGACGAACGGCATGATAAATACATATTTTTTGAAATTTCCCATCATCTCTTCCACCAACACGGTTCCCTCCCTCAATCATCCTCACGAACAACGTCAATATATGTTAATTTTACCATAAAAAAACCGAAAGCATCTAGTTTATAGAAAGCTTTCGGTCCGTTATTTATATCTTTTCCTTCCAAGCCTTTAAGAAGCGCTCAATAACCTGTAGTTCGTCTTCATTAAATTCATGGAGGAATTCTAAATAGGAGGAGACTGCCTGTTCATGAAGCTCATCATGCAGTGCCGCAAGCTGTGTGCCTTCCTCTGTGAGTGAATAATAGACGGATTTCTTGTCACCTTGCCGGTGGCAATAGTCGACCATGCCTTTTTCGATGAGCTTTTTCACAGCCTTTGTAATGGCTGGTTTTGATAGTTTTAGTTGTTGTGAAAGAAATGTATTATTGGATTCGTTAGGGTTTGCTTGAATCATAGATAAAATATGAAGCTGTGTAAGTGTCCAATCTTGCTTGAGTGTATCAGTCGTGGTAATCAGTGGATCTGTTGGATCGTTCCGTTTCTTTTCCCTATGCATAATCAAATCTTGAATCGCTTTTAAGACAATCTGCTCGTTTGTTTCCATCTGAACCTCCACTCTTAACTGGTTAATAAAATGGTACTAATAATCAATAAAGGAGTCAAAAGAAATGTGGGGATGATGAAAAGAATGGGTCATCAGACCTGATAAATAAAAGAACTTTTTTACTAGATTACAAGAGACGGCACAATTTCCTTTTCTTTGCTATTATTTATGATAGGTACCCCTCAATCAAAAAAAGAAGGTGAGAGAATGAAAACAGAGCAGCAAATGGCCATTCGCCAGTTAGAAGAAAAAATAAATTTGTTTACTTCTGTTGTCAACGGATCGTTCCTATCAACGGAGGATTTCGTTCTATCAAACACGCATATATCAACTGACACGTTCAATTTGTTATTACCCATTTCAGCGCACATACAAGATCAACAAAAAGTGGAAGCTGCCATCGAACAAATGCAGCAACAGCAGCTAGCATTCAGCACATGGATCACTCAAAGCCTGCTCCACCCAGATTGGTCGAATATCATGCAGAAATATGGGCTTCAAGAAGTGGAACGCAATACCATCATGATGCTTGAACATACAAACGACATCGATCAAAGGACCTCTCAATCGCTTACGATCAAGGAAGTGACTGACGATCAAACTTTTCTCGATTATCAACATTTATTTATCGAACTTTTCGAAGGATCACCTGAGGAAATCGCTTTAAACAGCTATTTCCAGCGCTTTTCGATTGAACGATTACACCCGAGTACCCGCATGTTCGTTGGATATGAACTCAACAAACCGGTCACAACGGGCTTATTGATTGAAACAGCAGACAGCTACGGTATTTATGATGTCATCACAAAGGCAGAACACCGCGGAAGAGGACTTGGCAGTGACATGTTTCATTACCTTCTGACCCAGACAGATAACAAACAAAAGTGTGTGATGTTACAAGCCTCAAATGACGGCAAACATATCTATCAGCGTGCCGGATTTCATCCAATTGGAGAAATGGTTGTTTTTGAATAGAAGATGACATTTTTCCTGACTTATCAAGGGCAAAGAAAGGTAGCCTGTCTCTTCTTTGCCTCCAACATCTCACCATAAAAATGAATGTACATTCATTCACTCCTTTGGTACATTTAAAAAAAGGAGCTGAAAAACAGATGGTTCAACCAGGCGATCAATTTCAAACAAGCAAAACCTATACGCATGAAGATGTGATCCAATTTGGCGAGATGACAGGTGATCTTGGCAAACATCATATCGAGCTAGATGATCAAGGCAGGCTCATGGTACACGGTTTTCTCACAGCAAGTCTAGCCACGAAGCTTGGCGGGCAGTTTCATTTTATCGGTCAAGAGATGACATGTACCTTCATACGCCCTGTTTATACAGGTGACACCATTACCTGTCAGATGGCCGTCACCAAGGTAGAACCCCTTGAAAAATACCATCGTGTCCACCTTTTTTCCCGGTATATCAATCAGCATGGAGAAGAAGTCATTACTGGTAAAAGTGAAGGTGTGGTTTTCAAAAAATAAAAAGCTGCCTATGATGAGGCAGCTAAACGATCTAATTCTCTTCTATTCAGCATGATGCTGACGATCCATATAAAGCGGCGGTCTCTTTAATGAAATCACTGCACAGCTAAAGGCAATCAGCACAAAAACAGCACCGAATTTAGCCAAATCAACAGATGAACCGGTCATTGTAAACATGACGCCGCCCACTGCTGATCCAATGGAAATCCCAATTTGCAAAGCGGATGTATTTAAACTTTGCTGAATATCAGATGTCACAGGGTCTGTTTGAATCAAATAGCTCTGCAAAGCAGGTGTCAGTGCCCAGCTAAGAGCACCCCATAGGACAACCATCACCATAAAGAGCATAAACACTCCCGCTGTATAAGGAAGGATAAACATCACAATGGCAAACGCCATGGTCACAAGCAAAATGGCTTTTCCTGATCCTAGTTTGTCACTCAGCCAGCCGCCAAACCCATTCCCGCCAATCGACGCAAGTCCGAAGACCAAATAACAAATACTAATCCAAAACGGAGTCATATGCAGAACTTCCATCAGAAATGGCGTGAAATAAGAATACAGCATATAATGACCAGCAAGCATGAACAAGCTAATCAAATGCGCACTGAAAATTTTCGGATGCCCTAAAGAACGAATTTGTTCTTTAAGCGGTGTGACTTTTTCAACAGGCATTTTCTCCAATAGAAAATAAATGAGTACCATTGATATAGCTGACAGAATACTGATTCCTAAAAACATCACTCTCCAGCCAAAGCTCTCTGTAATAAAAATACCGATCGGTACACCGAGAACAAGTGATGAGCTAATCCCAATAAAAATCAGACCTAATGCTTTCGCTCGATGCGCCGGTTCCACCAGCTTGGCGGTAATCGTTAGTGATAACACCACAACAAGCGCCGTACTCATGGCAATCAAGACCCTAGAAATCATGACAAGGGCAAAGGTGGAACTAAAATATGTGAATACATTGCCTAATGTAAAGACCAATAATGCGATTAAATAAAGACGCTTTCGTTCGATTTTGGCTGTGACGGTCAGTAGCACCGGTGCTGAAATAGCATACACAATCGCAAATACCGTAATAAGCTGCCCAGCTGTCGCAAGAGACACATTGAGATCCTCTGCTAAACTTGGCAAAATGCCCCCGACCACAAGCTCAACTAATCCAACCGCAAAAGTAGAAACAGCTAATAAATAAACTCTCCAGTTCATGTCTAACATCCCTTCTCTATATCATGGCTTTCACTTTTGATACAGGGTGCAGACAAACAAAAAAACCCTGATTACAAAAAAGGAAAGCGCGCTTTTGTAATCAGGATTTATCGGATCCTGGTAGAAACCCTCAAACCATATTATTGAGGTTATACAAGTCTATTTTTTTCTTCAAATATATTAGCATAGCCTTCCATAACGTGCAAGCTGCAAAAATAGAAAATATCTGCCAATGGCTCTTCGACATAAACGACCTCAGAAAGGCATAAAATGAACTTGCAGACCAACTTGCTTTCTCCCCCATTTACAGGTAAACTGATGAAAAATCAACGAACAAGAATCAACGTAGATCTGGAATAGTAGCTTGAATCGATCTTTACCAGAGAGGGAACGGTGCTGAGAAGTTCCTACTGACATCTTCAAGTGAACCTGCCGATTTAGTTCTGTTTCATACAGCGGTTCATACCGTTATCATGATCGAGTGTAAAGCTGTGCTTTAAATTAGGGTGGTACCACCAGGAATGGTCCCTAACTTAAAGCACAGCTTTTTTGTTTTTTTAAAAGGAGGAAAAAGACGATGTCAAAGAAACAATTTGTTGAGAAAATTACAAGCATGGAAGACGACTTTGCCCAGTGGTATACAGATGTTGTCACAAAGGCGCGTCTCGTCGATTATTCAAGCGTTAGAGGCAGTATGATTATTCAGCCATACGGTTTTAAAATTTGGGAGAATATTCGCGACGAACTTGATCGTCAAATCAAAGAAACGGGTCACGAGAATGTCTATATGCCGCTCTTTATCCCAGAAAGCCTTCTCCAGCAAGAAAAGGATCATATCGAAGGCTTTGCTCCTGAAGTGGCGTGGGTGACACATGGCGGTGATTCGGAATTACAAGAAAGACTCTGCGTCAGACCAACGTCTGAGGTGCTGTTCGCCGAGCATTATAAAAACATCATTCATTCCTATCGTGATTTACCGAAGCTATATAACCAATGGGCCAATGTCGTCCGCTGGGAAAAGACAACACGTCCATTCCTTAGAACCCTTGAATTCCTCTGGCAGGAAGGGCACACTTGTCATGAGACAGAGCAAGAAGCGATTGAAGAAACAGAAAAAATGCTCCATGTCTATGCGTCTATTTGTGAAGAGCTTCTAGCGATCCCTGTCATTAAAGGCAGAAAAACAGAGAAAGAAAAATTCGCTGGCGCCCGCTTCACCTATACGGTTGAAAGCTTGATGCATGACGGAAAAGCCCTGCAAACCGCCACTTCTCACTTCTTCGGCAACGGATTTGCCAAGGCGTTTGGCATTGAATTTTTAAATCGAGAAGGAAAATTAGAGCATGTCCAGCAAACATCATGGGGCTTCACCACAAGAATCATTGGCGCTATGATCATGGTGCATGGCGATGACAGAGGACTAGTCCTGCCGCCAAACATTGCGCCAACCCAAGTACGTGTTGTGCCAATTGCTTCCCATAAAGAAGGTGTCCTCGATCATGCCTATGAATTAAAGGATCGACTCGCCCGCATCGCACGCGCTGACATCGATGCAAGTGATAAACAGCCAGGCTGGAAATTCAACGAATGTGAAATGCAGGGCATCCCATTACGCGTAGAAGTAGGACCAAAGGATATGGAAAAAGGTCAGGTGATGCTCGCAAGACGAGACACTGGTGAAAAGCAAGCCGTCACATTAGATGCACTTGAACAAACCATCACGTCCACGCTTGAAGACATTCAGCAGACGATGTACGAAAAAGCAAAAGAACGATTACATGAAAAAACATCAAACGCCCATACAATCGGAGACATCGAGCAGCTTCTTGCCGAAGAAAACAGGTTGATCAAAGCCATGTGGTGCGGCGATGAAGACTGTGAAAACGACATCAAAGAGAGAACAGGGGCGACATCACGCTGTATCCCGTTTGAACAAGAATCCGTTTCTGACACATGTGTCTGCTGCGGGAAACCTGCTTCTGATATGGTGTTCTGGGCGAAAGCCTACTAATCATATTTCAAATTTTTTACAAATAATACAGGGGTTTGTCTACACGCTGAAGCATCTTATACGATGCTTCTTTTTTGTTAAAAAGAGCCAAATATCCATTGACCTCATTCACACAATCCCCTATAATTCATATTAATATAATCGGTTTTTAAGACTTTAACTGGAGTGGTGATCTATGAAGCGCTGGCTCTCAATATTTAACGAACGCTGTCCAAAATGTAAAACAGCATTAGATGTCTCGAAGTCCAATGCCTTGCAAGGCAAAGTCGTGAAAACATGCCCCAATCTTCATTATCAAAAAGAGTACCACCCTGCACTTGAAACGTATATCGAGCACGATGACATAAAATAAAAAAGACCAACACATGGAAAAGAGCCCTTGCTCTCAGTTGTTGGTCTTTTTCTTATAATAAATCCACCCAGATTTTGATTGCTGTGGCTGTAATCATCACGGCAAGCGCCCATTGCAAATAAACGGCATTGATTTTCTGACCAATTTTCGCCCCAATCGGCGCAGCAATCAGACTGGCCGCCATTAAGACAAGAGCAGGCATGAACATGACTTGACCAGTCAGCACTTTCCCAGCCGATGCGCCGATCGCAGAGAGAAACGTAATCGCCAGAGACGAGGCAATCGTCATCCGCACAGGGATTTTGAGAATCGATAGCATCACCGGCACTAAAATAAAGGCACCGCCTGCACCTAATACACCGGATACACTTCCGATCACAAAGGCAATACCAGCCGCCAATCCTTTATGAAAGGTCACCTCTCCATCTGCTTCTGCCCGCTGACCTTTTTTCGGAACAAGCATTAAAATGACAGCGACAATGGCAAGCAGACCATAGACTACATTGATGCCTTTCTCTGGAAGGAAATGTGATAAATAGCTGCCTAATAAACTCCCTGCCAATATACTGCTCCCCATATATAAAATCAATGGACGATGTAAAAATCCGCTTTTTCGATACGCCAGCACACCGCCGAGTGTCGAAAACAGTACTTGAATGGCACCAATCCCTGAAACCTCGTGAGCCGATAATGCCATCACTCCGACAAGAGGTGGGATATAAAGCAGCATGGGATAGTTGATCACCGATCCTCCTATTCCGACCATTCCTGATAAGAAGGAACCAATAAATCCGATGATAAATAAAGTAATGAAAAATGCAAAATCCACGCTGGTCTCCTCCTTTGCAAAAGGAAAAGGGGCTCCCTCATAGATACCCCTCTCCCCTTTAGGACCCTTTTCTCACCCAGAACTTCAGCACATGCCCTTCATCTGTCTGCGTGATCAATTCATGTCCGCTTGACTTAGCCCATGCAGCCAAATCAGCTTTGGCCCCTTTATCTGTTGCATGTATTTCTAATACTTGGCCTTCTGCCAAGTCGTTCATTTTTTTCTTCGTCCGAATAATCGGCATTGGGCATGCAAGCCCGGTTACGTCTAAAATGTGATCTGATGTCATCTGATCATCCCTCGCTTCTTTATTTTATTGAACATTATCGAATCGCACAACGGTTTGGACCAATTTCCATGTCTCGCTGCGCTTCCTCGTCTGGATGCAGCTTCCCCATATTGGTAGACCGAATGTCTTGATAAGCGTTTGGCTGTGCAGGTAGATGCTGCGTGACCATTTGTCTAAATACGTCTTCATCTTCAATGTTCAGCCCGTGATTTTCTTCAAACAAAGCGCCTAGTTCCTTCCAAACGCTCCCGTCTTCATTCAGCTCATCCACGATCATAAAATGTGCAGGCAGCACAATCAATTCTGCCGAAAGCGCCGTATATCGTGTATAAAGGGTTTCTCTCAAATCACCTACCCAGTCCTCCGCCATACCGGCTAGGTCAGGTCTTCCGATCGAATCAATGAACAAAATATCACCTGAAAGGAGGTAACGGCCGTCTACGATAAAAGAGGTTGAACCAATCGTATGGCCCGGTGAATAAAAGGCATGAATATCAATCTCCGTCGCTCCAATCGTCACACGCTGTCCTTCTTCAAGGTGATTGTAATCAAATGTCACCTCTTCGGCGTCTTTTGGCGGTAGCCAATAGATAGCACCAGTCTGTTCAGACAGCTTTTTCCCGCCAGATATATGGTCCGCATGAAGGTGCGTATCAAACGCATGCGTCACTGTAACTTGGTGTTTTTTAGCAAATTGCGTATAGACCTCCGTCATTCTAGCTGCATCAATAATCGCAGCTTCCCCATTCGACATGATCATATAGGACAAGCACCCCTTGCCCATTCGCACAAATTGGTACAACTCTCCACCGCCAGTTAAATCACCGATCTTCACTGGCTCTAAATGCTCACTCCATGCCTTCATGCCGCCTTGCAAATAATGGACCGTTCTGCCTGCCTCTGACAGCATCTTTGCCACCATAATAGAGGAGCCTTCTTTCGCACAAACGACCAGTACATCTAGGTCATCCGGTATGTTCTCCACCATATCCTCTACGCCATCAAGAAGCTCAAAGTAAGGCACGTTTAAATATTCAACGGCTTTCCCTTCAATTTTCCAGTCCTGCACATCTGATTCGTTTCGTACATCCAACAAAAAGATCGGCTCTTTGTTGATGATCTTTTTTGTTAACTGTTCTGCTGTCATTGCTTTTACAGTCATCGTTTCATTCAGCTCCTATTTTTCAATCTCTCCTGTCCAGCTGTTCATGCCTGGCACTACATTGATCAATTGATGGAATCCTTTTTCTTTTAACTTTTGTGCGGCTAATTCACTTCTTCTGCCTGAATGACAGATGAGGTAAATGAGCGTCTCTCGGTTCAATTCTTCAGCACGTTGTTCCACCTCACCGAGAGGGATGTGAACAGCTCCTGGAATATGACCCGCTTCGTATTCATCCGGCTCTCGTACATCTAAAATAAACAATGACTGATCTTCTTTTACCTTCTGTTGAAACATGTTCAACGACATTTCCGAAATCATTGACTGCTCCTCCTGTTTCGCTCCACCTTTACGAATCAAATGATGAAGCACCTGTCCTTCTACTTTTGTTCCTAAAAATTCATGACCGGCGCTTTTTGACCAAGCTGCTAAATCCGCTGTAGACCCTTTATCGGTTGCTTGCACTTCAAGCACATCTCCTGGCAAGAGCTCATTCATTTGTTTTTTCGTTTTGACAATGGGCATTGGGCATGCCAATCCTTTTGCATCTAGAATTGCTGTTGGTTGCTGCATTGTTTTTCCTCCTTTTATAGGGGTGGGGGTATATTTTAAAGCCTATTGATACCTATAATCGCCAAGCATTCATGCCACCCTTGATATTCGTAATGTGGGTAAATCCCTGTTTTTTTAATAATTTAGCCGCCTGCATACTTCTCATCCCGCTTTGGCAGATCACATACACTTCTTTGTCTTTCTCAAGCTCATGCGCTCGATTCCTTAACTGTGGTAAGGGGATATTTTGAAATCCTTTTATATGATTTGTTTGAAACTCTAAAGGTGATCGCACGTCTATCAGCTGTTGATGCCGACTATGCAATTTAGATTTCAGATGAGCTGCGTCCATTTGTTTCACACCCCGTACGGGAAGAAAACGGCTCACAAGCAAAGCGATCACAATGATGAGCAAAAGCATTTGAATCATGTATGGACGCCCCCCTAGATAAATAAGTTCACATTCCCGATTTCTGCCTCTGCTAAATACGCTGCCACACCGGCATATTGAATGTCTGCTAGTAACTCGTTCTCCTGTAGCCCTAATAGATCCATCGTCATCGTACATGCCACGAGGTTGATGTCTTGTTCCTTCGCCATATCAATGAGCTGCGGCAGGGTCATGGCATTGTGTTTATTAATCACATGCTTGATCATCTTCGGTCCCATTCCTGCAAAATTCATCTTTGACAGCCCCATTCGATCAGCGCCACGCGGCATCATTTTGCCAAACATTTTTTCTAAAAATCCCTTCTTCAGTGGCACCATCTCTTCCTGACGCAAGGCATTCAGCCCCCAAAAAGTATGAAAAATCGTCACCTCGTGATCATAAGCTGCTGCACCATTTGCAATAATATAAGCGGCCATCGCTTTATCATAATCTCCACTAAATAAAACAATTGTTGTTCGTTTTTTCTGTTCCTCCATCATGATCCTCCTTATATATAAATTACCCATGGGGGTATATTGAAAACAAAAAATATATACACATACCGGTAAGGGTATATTATAACAAGTAAAAAAATTCGTCAACCTCCAAAGGCTGAGGAATTTCTTACCGGCTTTTCACCAAGAGCTCAACCGCTTCTTTGACAAGCCCCTCTGTATCCTTGCCTTGCTCAAGACTTTCACGGACACATTGTTCAAGGTTTGTACTCACAATCACACCCATCGCCCGATCAATGGCATTGCGTGATGCAGATAGCTGCGTCACCACCTCACGGCAATCCTTTCCCTGCTCCATCATCGCAAGAACCCCTTTAATCTGCCCCTCAATCCGGCGAAGACGATTCTTCATCTGCTTATTATATTCCATGCAAACACTCCTTTCTATTGGATTCCTATGGACGATAGTATACCCTTAGAGGTATTTAGTCAATCATGATGATTCAGTAAAAAAGAAAAACTGCTGAGATGAAATGTCACAGCAGCTTCTCATTTTTAAACTTGTTTCCTTTCTTAGAGCGGATAAATGTGTAGATTTCAACACTACAGGATAATATACACATTTACAAAATCATTCCGTTTCCATATTACTTATTAAATCATACTTAGATAGATATATTCCTCCAACTATCAAGATAATAGTACAAAGAATAGGTACTATTATTAGTGTAATACTAATAGAGACAACTGGAGATAAACCAAACATAGGATGCCTAATCAGCATAAATGCATTTCCAAGCAGCATTGGGTTGTCTGAGAAAATGGAAAGAAATAATATACAGATACAAACTACGAAACTATAAATTGTTTTAAAAATTAATGATAATAAAGCAAAGATAAAAGTGAAAAGAAATGTCCCCGCTATATTTAAGAGAATTGAATAAACAATAATTTGACTATAAGAGAATTGAAAAGAGGAATATCTTAAAATACTTTCGCCGTAATCTGTCAAGTTATTTACTGTCCCCCCACTCAATTTCCAAACAAACCAGGTAAGGGACAATATTAATATGTAGAAGATAAATATTGCGGCACAACAAAATAATAGTTTGCTTACCCACATTTTAAATATTGACTTTGTTCTAACTCTAATAAAGGCACTATGGGCAAATAGATCTTCTTTTATAAAAGTATTGACCAATATTGCACCACTTAATTGAAATATAATCCATCCAAAAGGAAATTCAATTGTTTGTTGTTCGACAAGTTCAAAGGGAACACCTGCAAAGGTTTTACCAATAACATCCCAAAATGCAACATTACTTTTAGTTAAACTAATATGCAGAAAATAAAGGTAGTATAGGAAATTAAACAACCCTAGAATAGATATAATGATAAAAGTTTTTGTAGTTCTATGAAACCCAAGAATCATATCTCTTTTAAAAAGTAATAATAAACCAATCATGTAAAAAAGCCCTCTCTTATCAACTAACTAGAACATAGCATAACATAGCATTTTAAATAAAAAAATACAAAAAAAGGTGTATTTTTCTTTATTTTATTGTATAATCCTCACGTACCGGTACAAATTATGGTTTTAGTGGGGAAAATAGTGAAAAAGTTATTTACATTTTTTTTAATTTTAATAATGATATCTTTGATTAGTGCTTGTCAATCAAATAATTTCAATAACACCATAAAAGACAAAGCTCCAGATCCTTCTGTAAGTATAGAAGATTTGGATAATAGCACAAAGGATGATTCTAGAATATTCTATTTTGATACCGAACAAAAGCAAAGTCTTTTTAAAGTTATATTTTGGGAAAAGTTGAAAGAGGATCATTATTATCAAGGTCAGATAAAGAATAATGATGTGGCAATTGAAAATGTTTTCAAAGGAGAGGACATTGAAGTTGGACCACTTCCTAAAAATTATGAATTAGCGATGACCTTTAGTCAAAAAGAACCTCCCCCATCAAAAATCTTGGGAAAATTGAAAGATGATAGAGGAGTTACTCATCAATGGGAACAACCTTATGATAGATCAGATGTAGATCACGATTATTTAATTAATTTACCAACATTCAAAGGCCAGAAAGCAGAAATAGCATTAAGAATGATTTGGCTAAATAAAGATAATAATTGCATAGGTGTCGCAGATAAATACTTAATTGTAAGTAAACAATGAGGTGAAGACAGTTGAAAAACAAAATAATCATTAGCCTAACTTTAATTTTAGGAGTAACCTTTTCTACTATAGGAATTGTGCATGTCTATGCAGGAGAACCAAGTGGCAACTATAAAGATACTAATTATAATTTTAGATTTCTAAAAGGAAATCCATACGATGAGACAACATCTAGAACAAAATTTACTAAATCTTGGTATTATATGAACAGTGAAAAGAATAATACTTCTTATGTAGCCTGGGCCAGATCTAAAGGAAAAGATGTTTCAGATGGCCACTATTATACAATTAAGAAAAATTATAAAGGGGTACAACTCCTATACAATTTGGCAGTTGAAAAAACATTCTTGGGAATAGGATATCCGCCTGTTTCGATAGGTGCTAAGAAGAATGCAGCTGGTCATGCTAATGGCAAATGGAGTCCCGATTACGATCCAAAAAGCCCTTGATTCTATTAGGCTCTTTAAATTCAAAAGAGAACTATGTGACACAGCGACTCAGAATTAACTGAGTCGCTTCTATATTTAGTTTTAAATAAACGAAATGGAGAGAAACATGTTTTATTTGCTTATATTACGATTAATAAAGCGCCCTTCTTTTTACATATCATTAGCCATTGGTGCAATTTTAGCGATTGCTTATTTTTGGACAGAAGAAATGCCACTCAAAGAACATTTAGAACTTACAGGAGGAATTTCTTTTACCCCTTATACAAAATGGATGGGGATCGGTGGAATATCAGATTATCCAGCACTTTACATGTTCTTATTACCAATTTTGGCAACACTCCCATTTTCAGATCTGTACTCAAGAGATCGGTCAACTGGTTTTTTTCGCTTTTTAATTATTAGAGGAAAACAAAAACAATATTTCTTTAGTTTGTTTCTTATAAACTTTTTAGCAGGTATGCTCACAGCTGTCTTTCCTCTATTATTAAATATTTATTTGTCTTTCATGAGACTTCCAAATATAAAACCTGATAGAGCGATTAACAATGAGATGCCTTTAGACTCTGATAATACTTTCTTACCAGATCTATATTATACACATCCCTTTGTTCATATGCTTTTATATGTCATATTGATTGGTATTTTCTCTGGTATGTTCGCAAGTATAGCTTTGGGATTTGGAATGTTTATTAAAAAATCATTTGTTGTTCTAATTACACCTTTTGCAAGTTTATATGTCATAAACATGGTACTTTCAACACTAGGGCATCAGGAAATGATATCAACAAGCTTCTTGCAACAACAGGCTACAGATGGTGTGAGTCTAGCAAGTCTTGTTTTACACTTGTTTATCGGATTTATGTTAAGTTTTTCATTATACATTCTAGGGGTTAAAAAGAATGTTATTCGTTAAAGAACTACATATCGTTTTACTCGACATATACCGTTATAAAGTGCGATTATTCATCTGGTTTTTTTGTTATTTGCTCTGTATTTTATATTTAGTCAAAGAAAGTATACCGCAACAAGGAATAATGGGAATACCACAATCTTTAAATTTATTTTTCTCTTCCTATACATTTGTTTTCCCCGTATTACCTCTTTTTCTAATGTTTTTTTCATTTGGATTCGTACCTTTTTTTGACTCTTCTCGTTTTGTTCGTTATCAAAAAAGAGAAAGAGTATTTTTATCGTTATTATTACGTGTCTTTTGGATCTGTCTGATATTCACTCTAGTATATCTAATCGGTGGTTTCCTTTTGGGTGGGTTCCTGTCAGGAAGATGGGACAACGTTTGGCTATCTACAAAAGGATCTCCATACTTAATATATGGAGATCAACTACCTTTAGATGAATACTTTTCATCTAATATCATGTTATTGAGATATTTGATTACAAGTTTATTGGCATTCTATCTGATTGGACTATTTGTTGTGGTTTGCTATTTGTTAAGTAAAAAATATATATACAGCTTTATTATCATTTCATCTGCTGTGATTCTTGATAAAATGCTTAATATTTATTTTGGTTTTTCTTTCATTAATGACTCACTGTCATTAGAAATGACATCTTGGCTTATACCAGGTTTATTTTCTAGAATGATTTATTTATTTAGTGGTTTTGGATTACTTTTTACTTTTCTAGCATATAAAATTTTTATCAAACAAGATTTTTTAACTGAATACGGCAATGATCATGAAAAAGAATATTAATCGAGGTGAAACTCATGTCAGAAGAATATATTAAAATTGAGGCATTAAACAAATTTATTAAAAAAAACCAAGTCCTTAAGAATATTAACTTATCATTACAAAAGGGGAATATTTATGGTTTTCGTGGACCTAATGGATCCGGAAAAACAATGTTGTTTCGTGTATTATCCGGATTAGTAAAACCAAGTGATGGAAAAGTAACTGTAGGTGGGAAACAATTACACAGAGACATCTCATTTCCCGAAAATGTTGGAATATTAATAGAGTATCCTGGTTTTATCCCAGAATATACTGGTTTTGCTAACCTAAAATTACTCTCTATGATTCAGAATAAAATTAACGATAACGAAATTTCTGCTGTGATTTCTCGTGTAGGGCTTGATCCAAATGACAAAAGAAAGTTTAAAAAATATTCTCTTGGGATGAAACAACGTTTGGGAATAGCTCAAGCAATTATGGAAAAACCGGATTTGCTCATTTTAGACGAACCTACTAATGCTTTAGATGAGAAAGCAGTCGAAATAGTACATCAATTACTCGTAACATTAAAAAATGAAGGTAAAACAATTTTGATCGCTAGCCATGATAAAGAAACTCTTCAAAAGGTTTCAGATACGATTTATGATATTGAATCTGGTGAAATTATAAAAGAAACGATTGTTGATAGGGATAAAGAAAAATGAGAAAAAAAGTAATAGTAATTTCAGTGATGACTATAATTTTTATCTTAATCAGCATGTTCCGCTATCAACAAGTGAATAGTGAATACTCCAACTATAAAGTAACAGAAAAAAACCTTACGACAAATGAAACGTTTGAATTTCTAAAAATAAGTCATACGTTTAAAAAAGCTAAGAAAATTAATACCATTGATGAAATGAGAAATAAAATAACTGAATACCGCATACCATTTACATTAAAAAATAAAACAAACGATAAACTTCCCCTACATCCTGAATTTTATAGAATGATGAGGGGAGAGGAAGAAACCCAGACCATAGACTTTATTAATAATAAAACAGGCAAAAGAGTTAAAGATATTAAGCCTCATCAATATATAAGCGGTACCGTCACCTTTACATTTGCAAATAATGGTGAGGGAAATTTTAAAACGCCTAAACTCCATATGATCGGGAGTGATGGAATATCAGTTGAGAAATTCATTGTGAAAATTGATTACTTCAAGTAGCATATACTATTCAAATCACAAGAAATACGTCCTTTTGTCCTCTTCTACTTTAAGAGGATTTTTTATATAAAAAGGCGAAGTTTTACTAAAGTTAAAGTACGAAGGAAATTAATATATGAAAGCAGATGAATTCATGCCAAACAATCAAAAATCCACCCCACTCCACTGAAAAATCACCATACCTCCTTCAGCACAGCACACACACAATGCCTTCATCCAAATACAAATAACCAATTGCTACTATACTAGTTGTTTTTTAAAATCTACACAAAGTTAAAGAAGTATTCTTTGAATCAGCCCTATTCTTCTCTCCAAACAACAGCTACCCTTCAATTAAACGTTTCAACTTAAGCTCCGTTTCAGTATCCTCAACTGGAGTATAGACACTGCATCTTAAGTCAGTATCCCCGTACACTTGTAATGAAGTGAGATTAAACAACATTTTCCCTACCTTAGCATGACGAAATTCAATTAATACTTCAGGTGCATAACTGATCTCATTTTCATTCCATATTTTACGAAACTCAGGATATGCCTGCTCCATTTCTTCTATAAATTGCTCATACCAGTCATCCGCCACATACTGTCCATAATACGTTCTAAATATGGCGATATAGCCTCTTACAAAATGCTCCCAATTCACGGCTAAACTTTTAAATTCCTTTCTTGCGAATAGTAAGCGGATGATATTTCTTTCTGCCGGGATGATTTGTTCAAAGTCCAAAAATACATTAGCTGCTGCTTGATTCCACCCAACAATCTGACTTCTTCTATCAGATATAATTGTTGGGCAATAACGAAGTTCCTGCAAAATTTTCACTAAAGCCGGACTGATTTCCTTCTCATTCTCAATGATATAGGATTGTTTCACACCTTCCTCTAACGCTAAAGCGTACAAATATCTCCTTTCATCGTTATTTAATTGTAATGCACTAGAAATCGCATCTAATACCGAAGTAGATACTTTTATATCTCTGCCTTGCTCTAACCATGTATACCAAGTAAGACTCACACCGGCTAGTTGAGCCACTTCTTCTCTTCTGAGTCCTGGTGTTCTTCGGCGGGTTCCTACAGGTAAACCAACCATTTGAGGCGTAATTTTTGAACGTTGGTTTTTTAGAAATTCTGATAATGCTTGAAGTCTTGTTTCAGGTTTCATTAAGGTCTCCTTTTAAAATATTATTCATTATACTAGGATAAACAACAACTTGTAATAGGATAACACAATGGCTAAAGTTAATAAAAACAAGGAGGGAATGATCATGAAAAGAGTTGTCATTACTGGAATGGGAGTTATTTCCCCGCTAGGAAATGATATAGATAGCTTTTGGAATCAATTAGTTAAAGGACAATCAGGAATATCTCTCATTGATTCTTTTGATACGACTGATTATAAAACAAAAATAGCTGGAATCGTTCGTGATTTCGATGCAGATGAAATATTAGGGAGAAAAGAAGCAAAACGATTAGATCGTTTTAGTCAGTTTGCCTTAGCAGCCGCCGAACAAGCATTAGAACATTCACAATTACAGTTAGATCAAGTAGATCTTGAACGTTTAGGCGTATATGTTGGTTCAGGAATCGGGGGCATACAATCGCTTGTTGATAATGTGAATGTATTAGATAAACGAGGTCCATCGAGAGTAAGCCCTAGCCTTGTCCCCATGATGATTTCAAATGCAGCTGCGGCCCAAATCAGCATCAAATTGGGCGCACAAGGGCCATCATTGTCACCAGTCACAGCTTGCTCTATTGGGAACACCTCTATTGGTGAAGCTTTCAATGCGATCCGAAACGATGAAGCAGATATTATATTTGCCGGTGGAGCAGAAGCTGCCGTCAATCAGATATCTTTGGCTAGCTTTGGAAACGCACATGCACTATCTACTAGAAACCAAGACCCAAGTAGAGCCAGCCGCCCATTCGATACAGATAGAGATGGCTTTGTGATGAGTGAAGGCGCAGGTATCTTAGTATTAGAATCATTAGACAACGCAATTCATAGAGATGCGCCGATATTATGTGAAGTAGTGGGATACGGGGCTAGTTCAGATGCACATCATATGGTCGCTTCACACCCAGAAGGTAGGGGTGCCTACTTAGCCATGAAGAAAGCATTGAGAAGTGCAGATATATCAACAAGTGAAATCGATGTTATTAGTGCTCATGCAACAAGTACACAAGTAGGTGATCGTTCAGAAGTTCTAGCCATTAAGAAATTATTTGGTGATCTTTCAGGCGAAATTCCAACAACGGCGAACAAGTCAATGACTGGGCACATGTTTGGTGCTGCTGGCGGAGTAGAAGCGATTGCTTTAGTGGAAAGTTTGAGACGAGGAATGATTCCGCCAACTATTAATGTAGAGAAACAAGATCCAGATTGCAATTTAGATGTTGTATTAGAAGCGAGACAGCTTCCATTGAAATATGGGCTATCCAATTCTTTTGGTTTTGGAGGACATAATTCAGCCATCTTGTTAAAACATTACGATTGAAGTAGGAAAAAGGTGAAATACTGAAATGACAAGGGTTTATGACCCTTGTTTTTTTATGATGGGAATACCTAACAGATAAATGATGACGAGCCTCAGCAATCTGATATATTAAATGGAGAAAAGAAAATACTTAAAAAATTGAAAGAGCAGGTGACCCATGCCAAACAACCAAACACCCACCCCACTCATCACGGAAAAATCACCCTACCTCCTTCAACACGCCCACAACCCAGTTCACTGGTACCCGTGGGGGCAAGAAGCCTTCGACAAAGCGAAACGTGAAAATAAACCGGTGCTTGTCAGCATCGGCTATGCCACTTGCCACTGGTGCCATGTTTGCACAGCTACACATAAAATATGTTATTCTATTCTTAGGCTTTATATGCTATTTTACGAAATGCTTGTCAGAACTGTATTATTCAAATTCACATAAAATATTTTGTAGATATAATAGAGGAGGAGCCAAATTGACTTTACATCATTTTATTGCGGCTAATGAAAAACTTCCTATTGGTGAGTTTGGCTATAGCCCAACATTTAAACCAATTTCTGAATTAAAGATTAAAGGAGTTTCTTTCAACAAAAAATTGTTTAAGAAAAATCGATATAAAAATGAACATTCACTTTTAAAAGTCTATGAAACCGAAGAAGATGCATACGGAATAGATATCATTCATTTATCACATGAATATGAAGCAGTCTCAAACAAATTTACACACCCTTATATATATGAAATACAAGGATATCTACACTCAAATAATACAACTGGTCAACGAAAATCTATTCAATCCCTTTTTTTTTATATTGAAGAACACATATCAAAAGGTGACTCAGTTGAATTATATTCCTGTTTAGACGGTTATGAGGATGAAGATAAGGATGAAAGTTTGGATTTAGTTATTAATCTAAAGACTAAACAATTTGGGAAACATTTAAAGTTTAAAGACATAAATCATCTTAGTCAAATCTTCTATTTGGAAGACAAACAATACATCTTAATTAAGATATAAAGATGAGAACGCCCATATCATTTTAAAAGTAAGGAAACTATATTATTAGCCTCCTTACTTTTATATCTAAACACTATTATTGAATACTAAATAGCCTTAATCCCATTTTTCCATATGTACTTTTAATTCTGGTATACTTAATATCCTTTGTATCTCTGTATCATTTTCCGTTTCTATATAACTTTCTTCTTCATGTGAAGAGGTAACCAGCCATTCTTCTCCATTTTTGAAGAAGGACAAGTCTTCTGGTAAATTTGGTTGCTCCCAATCATATAAAGAATTTGCAAATTCTTTTAAAATACTCTTCGCATTTTCATCTGTATAGTAGTAATAAACTTTCGCTGTTTTATTGTCTCCTAGAATTGTGCTAGCCCATTCTGATTGTTCTTTCATCTCTTTCAATGAACTTTCGAGTTTTTTTAGGAAGGGATCAAAAGATTTTAAAGATCCCATATCTTTTCTCAAAACTAAATGAAACTCATCACAAATTTCGAAAGCCAAATCAATTAATTTGGAGTACTGCTCGCCTTTTGGATTTTCATCAATAACTAACATATTTACACCTTCTCATATACCCATTTTTTAGATTTTTTTAATATTAGAAGTTCATATTTTCAAGACTGTTCTCAATTATCTTGCTGCACCATAAAAAGCATGTGATGCCATACGGATGCCTTTCCCCTGCCTATATCCAGAGATAGGATGATAATGATAATGTTTACCTTTACCCTTTTTATCTATCTCTGCACCAGTAATTTTCTTAATTGGGCTAGCAGCTTTAGCAATAGATTTTGCATTGTTCTTTGAAGTAGACCATGTATCTTCACCTTTTTTAAGTCGTGCAATTGCCGCAGACCTTTTTAACCCATTACCAATAAATAATCCTTTAGACTTTCTAACTGCCATGTAATGAGTGTATGTTCTTTTATGCTTCTTAAACTCAGAATATGCAACATAAGTAACTCCTAAAATAGTCACCGCTAGACCCATTGAAATTAAATGTACTAAAAGTGCTTCTCCAATAACAATCCCTACCGGTATAAACCAAACAAATGAAGCTGTTATCTCATCTGAATTAATTTTATATTTTTCATTTGTTTCGGTGTCAATAAAAGTTCCTTCTATCTTATCATCTGTTGCATTTTCAACTTTAATTTTATATTCTTTACCTTTTTCACCAGTAACCTCAGAAAGCTCATCGGTTTCTAATGAGAACTCCATATTCTTTTTGTCTAGAGTCATTACACCTCTAACTTCGCCTTTTTCTGCTGCAATTACTAATTTTTCTTCATTGTTAATGAGAATTTGATAATCTTTATTACCCAAAGCCTCAGTTTTTGATTCTGAAATAAAAGTAAACATTATTAACAAGCTCAAAAAAATTGAAATACTCTTCTTAATAAATTTCATTGAAAATATCCCCTTTACTTAAAAATTATCAATCCTTCTCCATATGTTTCATCTTTTCCTTCTTCACCAAGATCTATAGATAATTCAGACAATCTATGCTTCACTTGATAATATATATTATCTTTTGAATTTATCCCAAATTTATCTTTATTCTGTAGAATTAATGACACTATACCGGTAACATGAGCAGCTGCTAAAGATGTACCACTTTCAGTTTCATACCCATTATTAATAGATAATATAGGGATATCTACGCCAGGTGCAGAAAAATCAATCTTTCCTTTAGAAGAAAAAACAGCTAGTTGATTATTCCTATCTACTGCATTAATAGAAATAACTTTTTTATAGGCAGCTGGATAATCAGCTGGTCCACCATAATTGTTTCCTGCGGCTGCAATAACTATTATTCCTCTGTTAACTGCTTTATCAATTACATTTCTTAATATTGATTTATCCTTAGATAAACCAAAACTTAAATTTATGACATGAATGTTATTATCGATGCACCATTCAATAGCTGTAACAAGTTTATCTATTGAACCTTTTCCTTTATCGTTTAATACTTTAACTGAATATATTTCAGTTTCTGGAGCAATTCCAACTAATCCAAAGCTATTATCTTTAGCAGCTATAATACCTGCAATAGCAGTTCCATGCCCTACTTTGTCATTTGAGGTTGATGATGTCTTGTTTATTGCATTATATTCCCCCTTAATTTTTCCTTTTAGATCTTTGTGCTCTTTATCAATACCACTATCTAATACAGCAACTCTTATTTTCTCTTTTCCTCTTAAACCCCATATTGAATTAGCATTAATTTTTTCAACACCCCATGGTACTTCTTGTACTAAATTATGATTAATTTTTTTTGTTTTATTTTTCTCCTGATGATTAAATAAAAAGAGTATCAAAAGACCTAACGAAGAGATTACTAGAATTAATAGTATATATATTTTTCTTATTTCCAACACCACTTTTAACACATATTTTCACAAAAACACAAAAAGCTATTATAACAGCTTGTTATTAATAATAAAATACATAAAAGGAAATTTTTTTGATAAATCCCATTTCGAAGACGTTAATAGAGGTTTTATATAATTAATGAAATTAAGAAAAGACTTGAAAGCGAATCTATTGAAAGGTAAAATTCCCACAGCAATTCCTATAAATATTGGATCTAATAATAGTTTTTTGATTTTTGCTCAACTTCAAAATTTTAGAAAATAAAGAACTGTCGGTTATTTTTCTACGTACTTTTATTGAAGTAGTACCATTTAAGTTCAAACGAAAATTCCTTAATCCCATCACCCTTTACACTCAAAAAGATTTGATCAATTAATTTATTTACTCAATTGATAAATAAATGAAAGAAGGAGATTCCATGTCTACTAACAATAAACCCAACAGATTAATCACTGAAAAATCTCCATACCTTCTCCAACACTCCCATAACCCAGTTAACTGGTATCCATGGGAAAAAGAAGCATTTGATAAAGCGAAACGTGAAAATAAACCGGTGCTTGTCAGCATCGGCTATGCCACTTGTCACTGGTGCCACGTCATGGCACACGAAAGCTTTGAAGATCCACAAGTCGCTGACATCCTAAACGAGCATTTCATTTCAATCAAAGTCGATCGTGAGGAGCGTCCAGATATTGACTCGATGTATATGTCCGTTTGTCAGATGATGACTGGGCAAGGCGGCTGGCCGCTCAACGTGTTTGTCACGCCTGATCAAAAGCCGTTTTATGCGGGGACTTATTTTCCAAAAAGAAGTGCTTACGGACGTCCTGGCTTCATTGAAGCACTGACGCAATTGCTCGATGCGTACCATAACGACCGAGATCATATTGAATCATTGGCAGAAAAGGCAACAAATAATTTGCGGATCAAGGCAGCAGGGCAGACAGAAAATACGCTCACTCAGGAGTCGATTCACAAAGCCTATTATCAGCTCATGAGCAGCTTTGATACGCTGTATGGCGGCTTCGGTTCTGCACCTAAATTTCCCGCACCTCATATGCTCACGTTTCTCATGCGTTATTTTGCATGGACAGGGCAAGAAAATGCGTTATATGCCGTCACAAAAACGTTAAACGGCATGGCAAACGGCGGTATTTATGATCATATTGGTTCTGGATTTACTCGGTATTCAACTGATGAAAAATGGCTTGTGCCGCATTTTGAAAAGATGCTGTATGATAACGCCTTGCTAATAGATGCCTACACCGAAGCCTATCAAATCACTCAACATCATGAGTACGAAAAGCTTGTCCAGGACCTCATTCAATTTATCAAACGAGACATGATGAATCGTGACGGCTCTTTTTATTCGGCAATCGATGCCGATTCAGAAGGAAAAGAAGGGCAATATTACGTTTGGACAAAAAAGGAGATCATGACCCATTTAGGCGATGACCTCGGCACTTTATTTTGTGCGGTCTATCACATCACAGAGGAAGGAAATTTTGAAGGACAGAACATCCCTCATACCATTTCCACCTCATTTGATGACATCAAGGCAGCATATTCAATCGACGACCAAACCCTTTATTCTAAACTGCAATCCGCTCGACACATCTTACTCACTGTAAGACAGCAGCGACCTGCACCGCTAATCGATGACAAGGTACTCACCTCGTGGAATGCGCTGATGATCTCCGCACTTGCCAAAGCAGGAAGTGTCTTTCATGAAAAAGAGGCCATACGCATGGCAAAACAGGCGATGTCTTTTCTCGAAACACACCTCGTCCAGCAGGAACGGCTCATGGTCCGCTACAGGGAAGGGGACGTGAAGCATCTAGGCTTTATCGAAGATTATGCGCACATGCTCACAGCATATATGTCTTTATACGAAGCGACCTTTGACCTAGATTGGCTGACAAAAGCCAGAGCCGTTGCTGAAAATATGTTTGAACTGTTTTGGGATGAGCAAATCGGGGGCTTTTTCTTCTCAGGCTCAGATGCAGAAGCGCTTATCGTTCGTGAAAAAGAAGTATACGACGGGGCCATGCCGTCTGGTAACAGTACTGCACTCCAACACCTTCTGAAACTAAGCAGAATGATCGGACGTCAAGACTGGATCGAAACACTAGAGAAGATGTTCAGCGCCTTTTACGTTGATGTCTCTTCCTATCCAAGCGGACATACCGCCTTTTTACAAGGACTATTGAGCCAATATGCCGCAAACCGAGAAATCATTATTCTTGGGAAAAAGGGCGACCCGCAAAAAGAACAGCTTCTACAAGCATTGCAAAAACGATTCATGCCATTTGATCTCATTTTAACTGCCGAAACAGGGCAAGAACTAGCAAAACTCGCACCTTTTGCAAAAAATTACAAAACGATCAACGACAGCATGACAGTCTATATTTGCGAGAACTACAGTTGCCGCCAGCCGATCACCAATCTCGACGAAGCGATGGAACAATTATTTCAAATTTAAGCTGTCATATGATGACTATGAGAAGACAAAATGAGGACAAACAGATAAAAAACATGTCAATCCGCTAACAAATTGTCTGTACGGTTTTATTTTTCCTAAAAAACGGTTAGAATGCGCACTAGATGTTCTCATACCGAAGGGAGAGAAAATAATTGAAAAAAGTATCATATACACTCATTGCTTGTCTGTTATCAGTGGGGCTTGCAGCCTGCTCATCAAACGATGCGAAACAGGATAAGCAAAACGATTCAGCAAAAAGCAAGGAAACAACACAGGCTGACCAAAAAGAGCAGCAAAAGCAAATGGAAGAGATGCAAAAGAAATTAGACGCACAAAAAATTGATGATCAAAAGGTCGTTGCGACCGTCAACAAAGATAAAATCACAGGAAGTGAATACAATAGCGCCCTATCGACCATTCAAGGTCAACTTCAGCAGTCAGGACAAGACCCAACATCTAAAGAAGGCGCAAAAGCTGTCAAGAAGCAAACCATTGATGCGCTAGTAGGTCAAGAGCTCATCCTGCAAGATGCTGAGAAGAAGGGCTATAAAGCCTCTGACAAGCAAGTCGATAAGCAGCTAAAAGAAGAAAAGAAACAATTTAAAGACAATGCTCAATTTGAAGAAGCACTCAAAAAGAGCGGACTGACAATGGATCAGCTGAAAAGTGATATTGCCGACAGCATCAAATACAGCCAATATGTCGACAAAGAAATCAAATCAGCCTCTGTGTCTGAAAAAGACGTCAAAGCGTACTATGACCAATACGCCGAACAAATGAAAAAACAAAAACAAAAAGCACCTGATTTCAAAGACGTCAAATCACAAATCAAGAAGCAGTTAGAATCTCAAGAAAAGCAAAAAGAAGTACAAAAAGAAATTGATCAACTAAAGAAATCTGCAAAAATTGATGTATCAATTTAACCACTATTAAAAATCCGCCATTGTGCGGATTTTTTTCATCACTTCATGAACTGTTTTTCCAAAATAATGACAAAAGCCTCATCATAAACATCTTCTCCATCCGATATGATGGGAGTACAAAAGAAAGCGTTATCAATTCTTTTGTCTCTGAAAAAGTACAAGATCAAAGACAGACCTCGTACTTTTGTTTCAGTCATATCTACAAGAGGAGGATGTTTATGTTCAAATGGTTCAAACCAGCTCCGCATATCGACAGGCTCGATGATGCCAAAACAGACGAAACCTATAAACGGCTGCGTCTGCAAGTCTTTTTGGGGATCTTTATCGGATATGCGGGCTACTATTTGCTGCGCAAAAATTTCGCATTTGCCATCCCTTATTTACAGGAAGAGGGGTTCACAAAAAGTGAATTAGGCTTTGTACTAGCGGCCGTTTCAATCGCTTATGGCTTTAGTAAATTCATTATGGGGATGATCTCAGACCGGTGTAACCCAAGATACTTTTTAGCCGCTGGACTCTTTCTATCAGCTCTTATCAATATTCTATTTGTCTCATTTCCATGGGTGACATCCAGTGTATGGATCATGTTTTTATTCATGTTCTTAAACGGCTGGTTTCAAGGAATGGGGTGGCCGCCATGCGGACGAACGATGGCGCATTGGTTTTCGGTGAGTGAACGTGGAACGAAAATGTCGATTTGGAACGTCGCTCACAATATCGGCGGGGGGATTCTTGCACCGCTTATTACATTAGGAATTGTTTTGTTTGCGACGTGGAAAAGTATCTTTTTCTTCCCTGCCATCATCGCCATTATCGTCTCCTTCGTCATCATTCTTCTCGTACGGGACACCCCGCAATCCGCTGGTCTTCCGCCAATTGAAGAATACCGAAATGACTATCCGGCACAACAATATGAAGATCAAGAAAAAGAATTAACCGTAAAAGAGATTTTGTTTAAATATGTACTCAACAACAAATTCCTTTGGTATATCGCCATTGCCAACGTCTTTGTGTACTTTGTCCGTTATGGGGTCGTAGACTGGGCACCTACCTATTTAACAGAAGCAAAAGGATTCTCACCAGAGCATTCACGCTGGTCTTATTTCCTTTATGAATATGCAGGCATCCCTGGTACATTATTGTGCGGGTGGATTAGTGACCGCTTCTTTAGAAGCCGCCGCGCACCTGCTGGCGTCCTCTTTATGATTGGCGTGTTAATTGCGGTTCTTGTGTACTGGTTAAACCCTGCTGGCAATCCAATGGTTGATAATATTGCCCTCATCAGCATCGGGTTTTTAATTTACGGACCCGTCATGCTCATTGGACTGCAAGCCATTGATCTCGCTCCGAAAAAAGCCGCTGGCACTGCTGCCGGGCTGACAGGATTCTTTGGATATATTGGTGGCTCTGCTTTTGCTAATGCCATGATGGGTGTCGTCGTCGATCACTATGACTGGACAGGAGGTTTCATTTTACTAGTTGGTTCTTGTATCCTTGCGATTGTGTTCCTCGCCATGACATGGAATACAGGAAAACGCGTAGAGCAAGCTTAATGAAAATCACATAAAAGATTCATCTCCGCCCAACATGCCCTTTACATCTATTTCTTATGATGGAGGCAGTTACCGTAAAAGGAGGATAAAATATGAAGAAAAGTAGATTACTTGCTTTCGTGTTACTCTCTTTTGCTTTACTGTCTTTTGGTTGGGTGCCGACCACCATATCGGCACATGAACATCTTTTATCTCCAGATCGCATTTTAACCGTTGCACACCGCGGAGCATCAGGGTATGCCCCAGAGCATACCCTAGCTTCCTACAAGCTCGCCTCAAAGATGAATGCAGATTACCTCGAACTCGACCTTCAAATGACAAAGGATGGGCACCTCATCGTCATGCACGATGAAACGGTTGACCGGACGACAAACGGAACCGGCTGGGTCAAAGACCTTACACTTGCCGAAATCAAACAGCTCGATGCCGGTGCATGGTTTAACGAAGCCAACCCCGACAAACAAAATACCCACTATATTGGACAGCAAGTCCTCACATTAGATGAGGTATTACGCTACTTCGGTAAACGAGAAAATTATTATATTGAAACCAAAAAACCAGACATCTATCCACAAATGGAAGAAAAGCTATTGGCCGTCTTAAAGAAACATCACCTTCTTGGAAAACATACGAGAAAAGGGCAGGTCATCATCCAATCTTTCAGCCAAGAAAGTCTATTAAAATTGCAGAAACTCGCCCCTCGGCTTCCAAAAGTACAGCTATTAGATAGAGCGCAAATGACGTCTATTACAGATGATCAGCTCGACTTCATCAAATCATATGCAGTGGGGGTCGGACCGAATTTTAGAGCTTTGACACTTGAAAATGTCCAGCAGGTCAGAAGCCACGGACTCCTCCTTCACCCATATACGGTAAACAGCGAAGCAGACATGACACGTCTTCTACAATACGGCGTCACCGGTCTTTTCACCAACTTTCCAGATGTCTTTCAGCGTGTCAAAGCTTCTCTGTAAACGACAAAAGCCTTGCGGGTCGACTCCGCAAGGCTTTTGATTATTTCACCGTTTGATCACAAGAAGCTGTTTCAATCGGTTTTCGTTTACCAATTCCAAATACAAAAAAGCTAAGCGCCACTAAAATCAGGAACCCAATTGCCACAATAAGAGAAATTCGTGTATCCTGATTAATCAGCATAAACACAAGCACCATCAGCAAGAATCCGATTGTCAAATAGTTAGAAAATGGCGCAAGCGGCAACTTAAACGGATGCTGATCAAGCGCTGCCCCCTTCGCCTTTCTGAAGCCAATGTGACTAATTAAAATCACAAACCAAGGCACCATACCAGGAAGGACACTCGCACTATACACATAAACGAATATGTTTGGTGGAGAAACATAGTTTAAGACCACCCCAACCGCTAAACCAATCAGCACAGCAAATGTCCCAAAATACGGTACACCATTCTTCGAAATTTTTGTAAAGAAAGCAGGTGCCTGTCCATTCACACCTAATGTATAAAGCATACGTCCCGCACTGAAGATTCCACTATTACAGCCGGACATCGCTGCTGTAATGACAACAAAGTTAATAATACCTGCTGCTGCCGTAATTCCAATTTTCGCAAACGTCGCCACAAATGGACTGCCGAGCGTATTCAGCTGATCCCACGGATACACCGTTACGATGACAAAGATCGCACCGATATAGAAAATCAAAATACGCCAGATGATGCTTTTGATGGCATTTGTAAGCGTCTTTTGCGGATTTTGCGCCTCACCTGCAGTAATCCCAATGAGCTCTACCCCTTGATAGGCAGCAATCACTAGGGACAATGCAAACAAGAAACCACTAAATCCACCTGTAAAGAATCCGCCGTGCGCCCAAAGGTTAGACAAACCAATCGCTGTTCCACCATTGCCAAACCCAAAGAAAATAATGCCTAAACCTGCAATGATCATTAAAATAATCGTCACAATCTTGATCATCGCAAACCAGAATTCAAACTCACCGAATGACTTAACCGAAATCAAGTTGGCCGCACCTAAAATGATCATGGCGATTAATCCGGGAATCCACGCCGGTAACTCCGGGAACCAATATTTCATATAAGCGCCTACGGCGATAATCTCAGACATTCCAACAATGACCCACTGGAACCAGTTACTCCAAGCTGTCATATACCCCGCAAGCGGATGAATATATTGATGCCCAAATGTAGCAAACGATCCCGTACTCGGTTCAAGATACAACATTTCTCCCATCGCACGCATAATAAAAAAGATAAAAATACCACACACTGCGTACGCTAGAAGAACCGATGGACCTGTCCATTGAATGGCTTTAGCTGACCCCATAAATAAGCCAACACCAATTGTGCCGCCAAGCGCAATCATTTGAATATGACGAGCACTTAACCCTCTCTTTAATTCCTTTTGAGCCACTTCTATTCCCCCTCATCAACAAACAACATAAAAAATAAAAAATCAGAATTTTCATTCTGATTCAAAATCTTCAATCTTTCGATGTATATTATCATAATAAATCTACCCTTAAAAAACAATTGTTTTTTTGAGGAAAACACCGTTATTATAATATTCAGATATTTAAATTCCTTAAATTTTGTTATTTGCATATAAAAAGTTAGGAACCTTTTATAACTAAACATATTTTTAAAACACGACCTTCTTCTACTAAATAAAGACCGAACAACGATAATCAAAAAGACATAATCAAATGACTATGCCCTTCAATCATATTCTCATAATATTTCTAAAACACCGTACGCTTAATAAAGACTCTACTGCTTTTTATCTTTTTTTTCTCTAGTAAGAATCTTTATTGTAAATAAGGAGACTAAGCCGATTAATATCAACACGACCTCCATCGTACCGGAAATATGACTAAACTTCAAAAAGGCTATAAGTAGAATAACCATTCCAACACCTATATAAAAGATTAAATTATTATTTTTTTTTGATGAATTCGACATATACTAAATCTCCTTTTTTGTATATTTAAATAAATACAGTTAAAGATTTATATATACAAATAACAGCCGCAATCACAATTATTTGTACATTTGGTTTCTTCTCAACATATCTTAACCACAGACTAACAACAACTAAACCTAGATAAAAGAACGGATTGAAGAAGATATTCGTTGAGAAATTTTCTGCTGTCAAATTATTTGCGTTTGATAACACAATAGTGTCTAACACTTGGTTTACATTTAAAATGAGATTAAATAAACTAGCAATGAAAAAGCTTTTCATCATATTTACTCTAATGTTCATCATGACAGAGCTAATATGAATGAGTAAAGAAACAATCACAACATCTATTAATGACGCTAAAATTAATAGTATAATTGTCATTAAAATCACCGTATTTTCCCCTACATTGATAGATGATTTTTTTAATAAGGGGGCAGAAATAGCATCTGTAATGTAAAGCGATACAATGAAATGAATGAATATAATGACGCTCCAAATGAATAGTAAATTAAGCTTTTCTTTTTTTAACATGTCCATCTCCCTATAAACAAAAGAAGTTCACTATAATAAGAATTCAACCACTGCAGCTAATAACAATAAAGCTGTCCCATAAATAAAGTATCGGATGACTGTATAAATATCTCTCCAAAAATCAAATCTGTGATCAAAAACGAAATATTTCAAAAACAAACTGACTGGATAAATACCGATTTTAAAGAAAAAATAAATTGCAGGAAGTTCAATCACTCCATGCAAAATATGATAAAGAACGTATCCTATATCATGCCCTAACAATAGAGCTCCCTTCATTGTCACTCCAAGCAGATATGCATTTGAAGCGATGAGAAAGGTGGTGAGCAGGCCTGCTGTAACGACACCAACGACAAGAACCATACAGTATAAAAAATTGTTAGTAAAATAAAGGAACACACTATCCTCTACATACATGACATCCGAGGGTGCTTTTTTAGTTATTATAAAACCAATAACACCGAATACTACATGAAGGAGTATAAATGATAGAGTAGAGACTGCTGAAAGTCTAACTTTAATTTTATTTATGAACAATTTCTTCATACTGCTCCTCTAAATAAAAAACCTTATCACATATCCCTCTTAATGTTTCAATTTGATGTGTTGAGAATATAATCGAACATTGTTTGCTCGCAAGTTCTTTAAATTTTTCAATGATCACTTTTTGACTTTTCTCATCAATACCTGTAAGTGGTTCATCTAATAATAAATAATGAATATCTTCATTGATGAGTGCGGCACAAAGCGCCAATTTTTGTTTCATTCCGTGAGAATAATGTTTGATCAATTTATCCTTATTCGGATATAGAGTATAGTCCTTTAAAATACTATGAATCTTTGCAACATCTTTTTTCTTAGAAACAGATTGTATAAATACAAGGTATTCATATCCTGTTAAATATTCATATGATCTAGGTACGTCAGGCACAAACACTACATTTTCCTCGGCCTCTTTCACGATATCACCACTATGTAACTCATAAATACCAGCTAAACATTTTAATAATGTCGATTTACCCGAGCCATTAGAACCAACTACAGCAACAATTTCGCCTGGTATTAACTCTAAATTGATCTTTTCAAAGATCAAACTGTTTCCATAACTAAAAGATGCTTTCTTAATTTGCATTTTTCATTACATCCTTCACCTTGGTATTTCTCAAATACAAGATCGCGACGACGAGAATTGAAATTTGGATCACGATTAACGTCACTATGTACTTTCCTAATTGAAATGGCATCTCCAGACTAAAAATTTCCATGATGAATATAAAGGAAAGCAAAATAGAGATTATGTACAAATAAACATTTTCAAATACGACTGCCTTACTTGAGTTTCCTATTTCATAATCACTTTCTGGATTTATTTTCGGAAAGAGTATGGCACCAATCGTAGCAGCTAGCCCCATGTTGATAAATACAAAAACAATTAAAAGAGCAACGCCAGTAATGAATGAATAAGGAATATGTAAGATGACCATAGTTATGACACTAAAGATTACTGGAATTCCAGATAAAATCAAATAGATATATACTTTCTGAACCAAGATTTCATTTAAAGAAATATTCCATGCAGTATTTGGTGGCAATGCAAAAAATTCAATATCAGGGCTAATCACCTTTTTTAAATAATCTGTTATAAAATTTGAGAAAGCCACAGCGATAAATATGATGGATAACAGAATATAGGAATCATTCCCTTTTAATAATAAACTAACCAATACCGGAACTATCGCTAAGGCACATACTTGTAGGACATATAAATATTTCAAAAACCTGAGTTTATTGTAGTAAGTTCTTTTTATAAGTAAGATATCTTTGTTAAAGAATACTCTCTTTTTAAACCCCACCTTATGCTGAACAACAGTTTCCTTTGCATTTAATTCTTCTTTACCAATTTTTCGAAACACCTTATGATGGTGAAACACCATAGACAAAATAAATAGAACTAAACAGGTAATTAATAGTTCAGTCAAGATGTTGAATAGATCAAATTGAAAATGATTATAGACTTGTATAATCTCCGATTTAAAATAATGGAACATGGCTAACAGTACGATATACGCAGTAAAACATACTAAAATGAGCTTGACTAACCGTATATTTTGGCCAATACCTTTTTGAAAGTAGCTTCTATAAAAATGATAAGAAGAAAAGTTCATCACTGTTATAATGATGATTATCACTAATAACACAAAATAAATAATGTTTAATTGATTCTCAACCATAAACATAGGCACAAAAAAAACCAAGGAGAATTTAAAGACAGTTTTACCGAAAAAATAAAAATAAATATGCCGATAAATTTTTCTAAATGATTCTGTACTATCCACAATTACATTTTGATGTAACGTGTAAATCAAATAATTCTTTATAGGGAAATCTCTCGCATCTATAATTGCTAAGATGCAACATAACGTACTTATAAGGGTCATGTCTAATATACGAGCTTTTAAAACAAAAAATAAACCTATGCCTATTGCAGGATAAATGATGAAAAATCTTAAAGATAGAAATAAATATGTAGCATGACCTAACCATTGTGGTAATGATGCTTCATCTATTTTCTTCCTAAGATACATTTTTTCAAATAGTAAAGCTAATCTCATATATATCACCTAATATAGTGTATTGGGGGAGAAGACAAAGCTTAGTAGTTAATAACTGCTTTTCTTCCCTGTGCCTTTGCTATTGCTTTTAAAGCACCGATTGCTCCAGCTAGAGCAAGTCCTACACCTGTGGCTGCGCCAACAATGCCAATAATAGATGCAATTGTTCCGCCTGCCATAATAAGGTCTGCAATTTTTTCAGCTGTACTTAGTTCAATGCCAAGCTTCGCTACTAAAAAGTTCTGATTAATACTCATAAAAGCAACAGAAGTTACAGCGACTGTTGCGATTAATGACATAAAACCTAATCCAAATAATTTTTTACGTGTTGTTAAGCTCATAAGTTTTCCCCTTTTCTTTGATTATTTTATCCCCCTTATTTATATCTTGTCATTTAAATTGTATAATTTCAACATTAAATACAAATTATATTATAATTAGTAAATTAATACTATTATGCTAGATCTATCAATTAAAATGGAAATAAGAATAAAGACCGTTCTTGAAATAGGAGACATTGTAAAAAATAAACCTAAAGACCCCGAAATCATTTCATCAAAAAGATTGTCTACACACTATAATTCTAGTATTTACTACTAGGTCCAGCTCACAGTAGCCTTTTATAATACCTAAAAAAGTTGTAACACGGATTAGTTAATTTCAATCAGTTCCATAAGGTAGATCATATCAAAAAAAACTCGTAGAGAATCTTTGTTTCTCTACGAGCTGAGACCGCTCACACGGTCTCCTCAAGCTCAAAATGCAAATTCATCGGCACATCTGGCAGAGCCGAAGCCTCCACCATATTCGTTGTAGGTGTTTTCTCATCCACTTCCTCAAATCGAAAACCGTCAGCCCAGACTGTTCCATGTCCGCTGAGTAGCACTCCAAAATGAATGGATTCACTGCGCGTAGGAACATCTAATACGATGGCATATTGATTCCATTCCGTAGAATCTGTCACAGGTCGATTCTGCATATTATCAAACTGCACCGTATCACCCTTTCCGTCATCTACCCGCATCCAAATTCCTGCTGAAGATACATTCTCTGTTTTCAAGAAAGCAGAGAGCTTCAACCGCTTGCCTACATACTCTTTTGCTTGAAACCCCTGCATCATTGTCGCAAACTGTCCTTCTTGTACGCCTTCTTTAGATGATAAAACACCTGATTGCTTTCCCGTATGGAACTCTGCTGTATCAACACCCATCTCATACATATGCGGATGTGAACCACTCAAACCCCAGCCAGGTACTGCTTCATGTAATGTCATTGAATCTTCCTCCTTTTTCATTTGCATGTCTCTCATCATCGACCTGTACATTCCGGGAGGTAAGGAATACAGATGCTTAAAAGCACGCGTAAAGGCTTCCTGCGATTGGAATTGTAACGAAAAAGCGATGTCTAAAATCCCCTGATCCGTATACAAAAGAAGCTGTGCAGCCGTAGCTAATCTTCGTTTCCGCACATATTCCCCCATCGACAGCCCGGTTTCTCGTTTAAACACACGCAGCAAATGAAAATGTGAATATCCTACTTTCTCAGGCACCTGTCTCAGCGACAGCTCATCCATCAAATGCGACTCCAAATAAGAAATCACCTCTTGCGTCACCCGACTATACATCATCTCCCTCACCTCTTCTTGATCATAAAACAAATCAGTTCACTCGTTTTGATCAAAATTGCGATGTTTCATCTGTTCAACTCAAACAGAAGCAGAGGGGGAAGAACGCTAACGTGAGCGCTCGTTGTTCGATAGAAACCCCCTCACATCATCTGCGATTTCTTTTGATTTCGTATGATGCAAATAATGGCCGCCTTTGAAAGTAACGACTTTTCCGTGGTCTACATTTTTCAGCAGCTCTTCATGCATTGGTTTCCAGCTTGGTGTTTCTTCCTCCGTTTGATCCGCTAGGTAGAAAACAACAGGGAGACGCTTAGGAAAATGTAAACGCTCTGCAGTTTTAAAGTTATTTGTGAAATTTTCCGCCTCACTCGCTTGGCTTTCATTCAAGAAATTTCGAAAGGTCAGCATTTTGATTTGATCTTTCGTTTGTTGATCCACGTTAGGCATCACCAGTTGATCTGGATTCACTTTCAATAACAATCTGTAAAAGCCAGATTGATTGAGCAGCTGCAAGCTAGAAACCGGCAATTCATCCGTTTCCTGTTTAGGAACACTCGTATCAATGCCGACAAAGGCTTGGACTTCTTTTTCGTATTGATTCACATATTCTAATCCATAAATGCCAGAAATCGAATGACCCATCAGCGTATATTTTTTAATGTTAAGTTTCTGCAAACATTCATGAATCTCATCCACAATGTTTTGACTTGTCCTTACTTTATCTGTGTCGTCACTTAAACCATAACCAAACGGTTCAATCACAACAACTCTATAATATGGCGATAACTCCTTGACTAACGGTTTAAAATCAAGCACGGGTGAAGCAGTTCCATAGCCTGGGAGAAGGACAATCGTTTCTTTCCCATCGCCTTGAATGAGCACATTCATCTGCTTCCCATCCACCAAGACCTTTTGCCCATAAGCTTCTATTTTCCCCTGTTCTCTTTCCTTACTAATTAGATTAACAACATAAACACTTGATACAAATACAACCAAGACAGTCAGAATGGTACATAGAGCAATCAGCATTATTTTCAGTAATTTTTTCAATATTTTTTCTTCCCTTCATGATGAAGTACCCTAGCTTGCATCCGCAGATGAAAGATTAGTATTTTCTTTCACAATAGATAATGCCAATTGTATTTGCGCAAACACTTGATACATACATAAACGTAATCGCTATATAAAACCATTCCGTTGGAGATGATAATTCATGAACAAAAGCTTGAATGACAGCCACCAATATATAGGCTAATGCCACACCTACAATTGAAAAACTTCCAGCTTTCGCTAAAATAAATTGACCCCGTTCATCCTGTTTATATTCACGGCTTTTCTTAAATTGAAAGACCGTACTTAAGATAGAAAGGATAATTAGAGAATAAAGTATGATCGTTGTCATCATCGCTGTTGTTCCTCCTTGTCGACCTCTTGAAAAACGTCATATAAATCAACTTCAAATGTTCTCGCAATTTGAAATGCTAGTTTTAAAGACAAAGAATATTTACCATTTTCAATCGCTGCCACAGTTTGACGAGTCACACCTAACTTCTCTGCCAAATCCTTTTGTGTCCAGTCTCTTTCTGCCCGTAATACTTTCATTCTATTTTTAATTTCCATTTCAGATTCCTTTCTTAAAGGATGTTTTATTTAACATAATGTTAAAAATAATTAACATTATGTTAAATAACAATAACCTGTTTTCTGCAGGATGTCAATTTCACCGGATGCAAAAAAGAATCATCCATTTTGAAAGACCTACCTCAAAATGAATGATTCTCTATAAATGATGTGATCATCTGATTTAAAACACTTTCCTCTGGTAAATCGCAGTAGAAAATCCCCAAGATAGCAAGTAGATGAGCATAATCAGTACAGTTGACCCCGTATATACAATAGGGATCGATAAATTCATGATAAAATCAGTGATCCCACTGAATTGCTCTGCTAAATAGAGAACAACAGGCGGTCCCATAGCAGATAATACGATAAAGCCAATGATCACTGCCGTTGTGATATAACCAGGCTTTAAGATATAAAACAATGGAAACGTACATGCTGCGAACAATAAAAACAACCCACTGCCAATCGCAATATCTGACAGCGAAAACAGCTTCCCAAACACAAATAATGCAGCACTTGTCAGCACGATCGCAATACTCATATAGAAAATGGCGCCAAGATAACGTGATGCGATAATTTCTTTACGTGTATAGGGCAAGGAATTTAATAGAATATTCGTTTCTGCCTTCTCATCATAAGCATATGTGTTAAATGGAATGAAGACACTAGCGACTAGAAACGTTAATACTGGATGGACATCCATGAAAATAAAAAATAAGATAAACGGAATAAAAATAAGTAACTGCTTCTTTTGCAAAATCACATCACGCTTAATTAAATGAAACATGCGCAACCCCGCCTTTCAAATAAAACATGATATCCTCAAGCGACGCCGGTTCAATCACAACAGCATCCCCAAAAATAAGTTTCACCTCATCAATCCGATCTGTTAATGCTTCAAATCCGGCTGCCGTACGCTGAATATGGATAAACGCCTTTTCTGTGTCTCGATCCAGCAAATCCAGGCTCCCCTTCACCAGCGCATAATTCTCCGCCACCTCATGAATCGACTGTTGAAAGACCAATCTTCCATTTTGTATAAACGCAATATAATCCGCGATGCGATCTAAATCAGTCGTCATATGTGTTGAGAAAAAAATCGTTCGATTCCCATCAATCATCAATTCTTGTAACGTACTGAGCAGCTCTCTTCTAAAGACCGGATCTAGCCCAGCAGTTGGTTCATCCATGATAATCAGCTCTGCATGATGCGACAGCGCAATCGCAAGTGACGCCTTCATCTGCATCCCTTTTGAAAATGTTTTAATCGCTTTATGAAGCGGCAAGCCAAACTGTTCAATATATTGATAAAATAGCCTATCATCCCAGCGTTTATAGGCAGGTGCCACAATTCGTTTGATGTCTTTTAAATTCAATCCTGGGAAAAAAACGTTAGCATCGTAAACAAAGCCAATTCGTTCCTTAATCTCTTTTTCATGGGTGCGATAATCTAATCCAAAAATTTTAACCTCACCAGAATCTGGTTTTAACAAATTCATGATCATTTTAATCGTGGTCGACTTACCGGCTCCATTTTCTCCAATAAACCCAGTAACAAAGCCCTTTTTGACCTGTAAATCGAGATTCTGCACAGAAAAGTCTTTGAACCGTTTTGACACGCCTTTGAATTCAATCACATGCTCCACTCATCTCACTCCTCATACAAGAACTTTAATAACTGCTGCAATTCATTAAAAGATAAGCCTAATTCCTTGCCGTTTGTAACAACCGCTCCAAGCTGTTCCTCAATCACCTTCAATTTTTTCTCTCTCATGACCTCTAGGTTTTGCTCGGCAACAAATGATCCCTTACCGACAATCGAATAAATAAATCCTGCCTTCTCTAACTCTTCATATGCACGTTTTGTTGTGATGACGCTGATTTGTAAATCCTTCGCCAGCTTTCGGATAGACGGCAGTCCCGCACCTTCTGCAAGCTCACCCGTTAAGATCAACGATTTGATTTGCGTCGTGATTTGCTCATAGATAGGCTCCTTAGAATGGTTAGAAATCGTAATTTGCATATAAAAAACCTCTTTTTTCTGTACTGGTATTCGCAATGAAATATTGTATATACACTATATATACATTATATACACACTGAAAAAATATTCAACTCCTTTTATTAACTTTTTTGAATGCGATCCAACTAAAAAACCGCACAGCTCTTCAGCCATGCGGTTCCTCAACAAATCAATTTATCTCCAATATACCCATTTTCCCATAAGCCATTCCACAGGCCCTCTTCTCCACTTTTTCAAATAGAGATAGCTGATGAACAGCTGAGCTGTGTAAAGTCCAACAGCAAGTAGCAGCCCAAACATTGAGCCCATTTGTCCGAATAACCCAAGTCCGTAAGAATAGAAAATCGTTGTACAAATAATAGATTGTGCTAAATAGTTTGATAAAGACAATCGGCCCAGTCCTGCAAGCAGACGTTTCAACCCTTGTGCAGCCTTTGAATAGTAAAAGACAATGAAAGCTTGAATATAACCGATCGTCAGGACATAGGCTCCTAACGTCAACACCATTTCACTCCAAGGAGCATCACTGAACGTTGCACATTTTAAAGCGAGCCCGATGATAATCATCCAAACCCAGCCTTTACGATACGCCATCCCTCGATCTTCTTCTGTCAGATGACCTTTTTTCCCGATCGCCATGCCAAGCAGTGCAAACGGACCGATCATGATAGGAGCATAGAGAAGACTTAAAATTGGTGTCAGAGTAAGTGTTACAATTGCCATAATGATGGAGACGATGACCATATCATCTTCAGTTGTAATCCGGCTCAACACAATATCGCCATATGTACCAGTCCCATATACATTTGTTAATAATTCAGAATTTCCGTAAATAAAATTCATTAGAGATGGATAAATCACTAAAGATACGGCACCTAAAATACCCGACCATATAAACACTGTTTTGATCCGGCTGCTCAAAAACATCATCAAGAAAAACGTACATGCTCCATAATATAAGAGAATATCACCATTCCAAATGAATATGTAATGCAGCATCCCAAGCACAATAAGACCAAAACCGCGGCGAACGACGATAGCATTCGTATTCAACCCCTTTGCCTTTGTGGATTCAATCAACTTGATAAAAGAATACCCAAACAAAAAGGAGAAAATCGGATAAAATGACCCCTGGAACAAGATCTCCGTCACATATACCCCAAACTCCTGTCCCCATATGCTCGGATCAAACATCTTCTCAAAATCATAATCATATTGAAAATTAAGCATATTCACAATCAAAATACCTAATAAACTAAAACCACGTAAACTATCAATAAATTCAACCCTAGATCCCTTCAACACGACAGCTCCTTCGGAAAATATAAATACAACCATACAATATAATAACCCATATATGTAAAAAGAGGTTATAAAATCCCCAAAAGTTATAAACTATCTAAAATTGTACTTAACAATAAGACAAGTAAGATTAGTGAAATAATCATACTCTTAAAAATAAAACTTAATTTATACATCATTTAACTAATATAATTATCTTTATATATACTTTATTCGCCCCTCTACAAAACAAAGACTTATTTACTACATGAAAATGAAATCCAATAAAAAACCCGAAAAATATAGTTCATAAGCTTCAATTTAATGTAAAATATGAAAAAATATGAAAAATTGTTTTATTTAGGATTATTTTGATTTGATATTTAATACACAAATTAACAGGGGGTGAAAACAATGGTAGCTTTCTTGAGGCTTGTTGCTCAACTTGGTACTAAAGCAGCTAAATGGGCTTGGGACAACAAATCAACTGTTATCAACTGGATCAAGAACGGTGCAACGTTCCAATGGATCAGTGATAAAATTGACAGCATCATCAATGGCTAATTCTGAGATTATCTTTCAAAGTAGTTTGGTGGAGGTGAAAACAATGGTAGCTTTCTTGAGGCTTGTTGCTCAACTTACAGCTAAACAGGCGATTTGGGCTTGGGCTAACAAAAAAAAGGTACTTGAATGGATAGGACAAGGCTTTTCTTTTAAATGGATTTCAAACCAAATTATCCGAGCTTTAGCAGGCTAAACGAATTCAGGAGGTGAAATAAATAATGGTAGCTTTCTTAAGACTTGTTGCTCAACTTGGTACTAAAGCAGCTAAATGGGCTTGGGCTAACAAATCAACTGTTATCAACTGGATCAAGAACGGTGCAACGTTCCAATGGTTCAGCGATAAAATTGACAGCATCATCAATGGCTAGTTGTTCGTTAGCCCAATAGGGATAGTGTAAACACTCTATCCCTATTATTTTATTATAGCCAAAAATCAAACATTTAAAACCTAAAAATCATAATTTTTGTGATTATTTTTTTATAGTGATGTCTTGTGTTTTCATCTTTTCAATTTCTTTGACTCTTTTTTTGTGGAGCATTCTACGACCGCGGTTCCACTCTTCAATTAAAAGAGCTAATCCAACTAGCGCGATAATAAGAAAACCTATATTATTACTTACTTTATTTTCTAAATAAAACCATGACATTCCAGCGATAAAGACGATCGGGATTAAAGCTCCCCACAAAAGGTTGTTTCTTGTTGAAAGGAAATACTGAACTGCGAAAACGACAACTACTAAAATAAAATACATTAATTCATTCATTTAATCACCATCCCTTTCTGCTTTATATTTTTCAATAATGTTTTTAGCAACTTCTAAACTAATTTTTTCCTCAATCGCGAGTTTCTTTACATATTTAATTAGAGTTTCTTGCTCTAAAGTTTCATTTAATCTAATCAATTGAATGATTCTGTCTAATCGGGTTCTAACTGTTGGATAAGAAACATCATAATCTTTCGCCATTTGTTTTAATGAACCTGAACTAAGTATAAATTTTCTTATAAATTCTCTGTCCTCAGAATCTACAGATAAAATCCATGTTGGAATATCTTTCTCCATATATCAGCCACCCCGCTTTTTTATTATTATAACACATAAATAATAAATGTAATCAAAAAATGAATAAAAAAATGAATAATGTTTATTTTTTTTAAACTTTTTTAAAATTTATGTGGAAAAATCTATCCAAAATATGTTATTGTAAGTTTAGGTTATTTAACCAATAAATTGTATTTTGTGGAGGTTAAGCATGAAACGTACTTTAGAAAAGACTTTTACTATTATAGGTGTTATTTTATTCACAGCCTTACTTATTGGGAGCTTTATGTTTTATGAAGGAACAAAAAATAACAATGATACTAACAAACTAATCCAAGACTTTATTGATGAAGAAAACGTACAAGATATCACACCGGAACAAGTAATTAACATCCTTGCCAATGGTTCTTTATATATGATCGCAATAACGATATTGAGCATACTAGCAGGAATTTTTTCATTAATATTATTAAAAAACAGGTCACGCTCTGCCGGTATTCTATTAATAACTACCTCTATTTTAGGCTCCTTATTAACAATCTTTTTAGGCATACTTGGCGGCATTGCGTATCTAATTGCTGGAATTACTATAATTGTGAAAGATAAAAAAGCAAGAAACGGGACAGATCAGTCATTCTAAAAGAGGTGAAACTATGTTTGCAATTGGTTTGAATGAATTCAAAGCACTGTTTAAAAGTATACGCTCTATCCTAATTATTATTGTCCTAATTGGAATTACAACCGGTACGGCAAAAATTCTTAGCCAATTTAGTGACCAATTGAAATCTTTAGGTCTAGGTGATAATGCATATGTGGGTGGATTAATGGTATTACTTTTCATTGCTGCCCCACTATTTGTCACCAGTCTAGCCCATCATGTAATCAATAAAGAGGTATACTCTCGTACTGTTCGATTTTTAGTGACGAAAACATCTAGAAATAACATATTATTAGGAAAGTTTTTAGGTAATCTTCTTTTTTGGATTGTATGTTTAACAATTTCCTTAATATTAATTATCCCGTTTTCAAACACTTTTTATTTTCTAGAATTAATACAATGTATTGTGTTTATTTCTTACTTCTTAGGGTTAACTCTATTACTATCCACTATCATTTCAAACCCATCTATTACAATGTTTCTAGGTATTACATTGTCGATTATTTTACCTGTTATCGGTATGATTAGCATTGGGTCAAATAATATTATCATTAAAATGATTAGTTATATCACACCCTATTATTATTTCACTCAAGAGCAGACTGCTTTTACATATATAGTCATCCTTTTCCCAATTTTGTTTATAATCGTAAGTTTAATGCTTTTTAGAAAGAGGGATTTATAGTGTATGCACTCAAAACGACCAATCTAACAAAGAGATATGGAAATAAAATTGTTGTTGATAAAATGAACTTATCAATCGATAAAGGCACAATATTTGGTTTTCTAGGGAAGAATGGTGCCGGTAAATCAACATTTATAAATATGATTACAGGTATAATTGAACCAACTGAAGGACTTTATGAAGTATTGGGCTATAAAAAGAATCAACAAAAATCAATCTGGGGTAAAATAGGGGTTCTCCCTGACTATTCTACATTCTATGAAAATATGACCGCACTAGATCATTTGAAATACTTTAGTCAAATATTGAAATTAGATTTAAAACAAGAAGATTTAATTGAACTTCTAGATAAAGTTGAGTTAAAAGATGCAGCTAAGTTAAAGACTAAAAATTTTTCATTTGGAATGAAAAAAAAACTAGGGATCGCCCAAGCATTATTAAATAAACCTGATTTAATTTTTTTAGATGAACCGACTTCAGGGGTAGATGCAAATTCAGTATTAAATATCCATTCTATTATTAAAGAAATCGCCACAAACGGTACTACCGTATTTCTAACCTCACACAATTTAGATGAAGTTGAGAAATTATGTGATGAAGTTGCTATTATGAACAAAGGTGTCATTCAAATTAAAGGAAGTATGAAAGAGTTAAGAACAGCATACAAAAAGAATATGACCGTTTATATTAAGCATAGTGTTGCTTCAATTGCACAGATTGAGTCATTAAAAGTAGACCTTAAGAGTCTTTCTATAAAAAATGAAATCAGTGAACTATCATCTCAAATAACCATTGAAGATGAATCATCTATACCATTAATCAACAAGCTTTTTATTTCTAAAAACATTGATGTATTTAGAATAGAAGTCGATGAGCCATCATTAGAAGAAATATTTCTTAATATTGGAGATAATAATTAAGAATCCTATAAAAAGTAGATTTAGTATCCAAGTGGTACTAAATCTACAAAGGATAAGGAGGATTATATTTGTATCAATTGAAGGAGCCCTCAAAAAATTATTATGATTGGTATTCAAAAGGAATAGCAGAGCAAACTTCTATCAACATACCTAATGATCATTCATTAGATCTATTTACTGTTCAGAAACCAACATAATTTAAATCTAATTCAGGCACTGACTTAAGTTGAAACTTTGATTACGTAAAAAAGGGCTAAACATTTTAGCCCTTACCTTTTTCATCCTTCCAAAGCACACGCTTCACATAAAACAAAATCCCCAATCCAAACAAAATCAACGGCAACTCCCAGTCTGCAGAAATCGGCAGCCATTTCAACATCATGAGAATCAGCAAAACAGCTCCCACACCTGCATAAAAGACCACCGTTTTTTTCAATTCTTGGTTTGATTGAAACAAAACGCTCTCCTCCATAACTCTGATTATGATCGTTTTTCTAGTTTTTTTAATATTTTTTCCCAGCCGGTATCTCCCATTTTCCGATCAATTAATTGCCCCTCTTTATCTATGAGGCAAAAACTTGGCAATCCTTGAATTTTATATTTTGTGACAATCTCATAATCTTTATCCCACATAATGGGAGCAATAAGATTCTTTTCCTCCGCATATTTCGAAACAACCTCTATCGATTTTTCTTCTTCCGTATATGGAACATGGACACAGGTTAAATGGATACTCAACTGATCCACACTATATAGAATGTGATCGGTTAATTCTTCACAATGCGGACAGTTAACTGACCAAAAATAAAGAAGCTGAGTATGCCCTTCAGGTAAATACCGCTGATGTGAAGAATGAATCCAAGGAAGGTGCTCAGGCCATTTAAGTATTTGCGTTTCCACTACTCATCCCCCTTTTCTTTTAATTGAAAAGCGATGATTTTTCCTAGTGCCTCTTCTGCGGCAAAAGGGGCCACATTTCCTGATGGATTCTCTTGTTCCTGTTTTAGGCACTCGTACATATTTTTTTCGATTTTTGATGGGTCAATCCAAGAGATACACCACGACGCCCAAAAACAAGTAGGACCCTTATAGCGTTTTGCCAAAGACAGAAGAAATGGCAAACTAGGCTGACCAATTCTCATGAGTGAGATCGCAGCCGCCATTCTTGTCTCCTCTTCTTCACTTTCTAACAGTTTGGCAAGAGCTTCTGCTGCGTCCCCTGCATCTGCTCCAAATTCACCAAGAACCGCTGCTGCAATATTCCGCAAAGAACCCTCTTCTTTTAAGGCTTCAACAAGCACTGGCACTGCCTCTTTTCCTGATTTCCTTAACTCCCCCATGGCTTGAACGATCGTTACTTCATTGGTATTGACTAAACGTTCAACCGATTGGGATAGCTTATCTTCTGGTTTCATGACAATCAACTCCTCTTTTTAATGAGTCCCACGGCATCGATAACACATCACATAACATACACATCCAGCAAATACACATGTCATCGTTGTAAACCAGCCATTAGTGAACAGATGAATCCCAATGATGACTGCAGCACTTATGACAGATCCGATGAGCAATGATCGATAATAGATGCCCAAAGAAAGACTCGCTTCTCGTCTCAAAGGCTGCGTAAAGGCAAAGAGCCGAATGGTCAAAAACCAAATATAAACCCCTACCCCATAAATGGCCCAATACAATACATCATGAATCTCTAACAAGATAAGAGAAACCAAGTAGACACCATACAACCAAAAGGTTTGAAACACTTCCAATAGAAGAATTTTTTGATATAAAGCACCCGGAAAAAGATACAGCAATCCCGTTTGCCCGTGTCTTACAATCCCCGCGTAATATGAACTGAGCAGGACAGATGCACCAATGACCAGAAAGAATAGAGTCAACCAATTTGAAAAATAAGAACTGACGACATAATAAGTACCGATCAACAGCATGGTAGATAACAGATGGAAGGCAGCATACTTTTTGATCATCAATATTTCTAGCCAAAGGAAAGCCCAGATGCCCGTTAATGTTGAAAGCCCCCACCACGTCTTGCTTTTCTTTGGACTTATTGGATTTGCATGAACCTGTTTCCCCTCAAATTCCTCCCAAAATGCCGCCTCTTTGACTAACGACTCCATCATCTCTATACGATGACTCGACCTGTACATCATCATGAAAGATAAAATCATCATTCCAAGTAATATCAATACAGAAATGAATGAAAACTCCACTATCATGCGTCCGACTTGATACATAAAAGAAGCAGATATCTCCATCATTGACGACTGTTTCAATATCAATTGATTCATAATAAGCAATGAAAGACAACCAAACATCAGTATAAAACCAATGAAGAGCACTCGCTTATATACTTGAATGGTTCTTGCACAAGATACCGCAATCATCCATGTTTCGATCATACATAACAGCGCTGTTAACAGGAGTGATTTACCAAGTAGAAAAAAGTACTGCTTCGTTAAACAAAGAAGGAGGATATCAGCCATCACAGCAGAAACAATGAGAAGAGCACATCGCCAAAAAATGTGATATACCCATACACTCATCACAACCGTCCATAAGGAAGCACCACTTCCATACAACCACATGATATCGTTCATCTGACTAGGCAATCGATTCGAAAACAAACCAAAGCCAGTATAAAGAACAAATAAAACGACAATGAACCATCCAGCTGTACTCGCATTCCAATCGCCCATACTTGAGACTGCGCTCAGCTGAAAACCAATGGCAGCAATCATAAGCAGCAAGATCAAAAAGGGCATTTTCTTTTCTTGATTTTTACTGATCAAGCGCCTTTGGGATTTCATCCATAAAAGGGAAAGCGTGTTATTCACTAGACCACTCCCCTAGAAGTTGAATGACTTCTGCCCGCCACTTCATTTGTTCTTCCTGCCGCTTAGGAACAGCGATACTTTTCATGATGGCACCGTCTCGAATCAATATCACCCTACTAGCCGTATCAAGAACAAACTCTAGACTATGAGTGGACACAAGAACCGAACCACCTTGAAGACTCTTCTGTATCAGCCAATCTGACAACCATTGTTTCGAAGGGATGTCTAACCCAACAGTCGGCTCATCTAAAATAAAAAGGGAGGCATCTTGCACAATGGCCCCTGCTAAGACGACACGCTGTTTTTGACCTCTTGAAAGCCTTCCGCACAATTCGTTCATCTTCATTTCGATATGTACTTCTTTCAACGCCTCAAATACCTTTTCTTTGATCTGTTTTAAACCTTTATGATAGCCTCTCGCACGAAATTGAACATGTTCAGCAACCGTTAAATCTGGGTACAAATATGGCTGATCTGGAATAAGAGCTACTTGTTTTTGGACATGGGAATGACCAGGAGGAAATCCCTCTATGAGTATTTCCCCTTGATCAGGTTGATAGAGACCTGTTAAACATCGAATGGTTGTCGTCTTCCCCGCACCATTAGGCCCAAGCAGTGCCACAACCTCCCCTGCTTCAATATAAAATGAAAGGCCCTCTATCCCATCACCATTGCTATATCGTTTGCTTACATTCTGAACCTCCATGAATGGCATCAAATCTCTCCCTTTTATTAGAGTGATGTATGCTGATCTATGGTGTTTTTACGGTGGAATGTAAATGTAATTAGACCCACTTATCATTTACCACAATATTACCATATTAGGTATAAAAGGGTAAGAGAATTATAATCATTTAAAATACTAAAAGATAACAAAACAAAAAAGATTGGGCATCAATCATCCCAACCTTTTATCTATTAAATAAACCAATTCAAACCGAATCCATATCCCGACAAGCCCATGCATCCACCTCTACCTTTAAAGCAGGTGAAGCCAAAGCCACCACATAAATCATCGTCATACAAGGCAGGTGGTCTCCTAAAAACTGACCCATGATTCGTTTTCTACTCTCAGCATCAAACTCCCCTACTAAATAGAACACAAGCTTCGTTATATCTTCCACTTTCATATCTGCCGCTTCTACATTGCGTTTTACATTCTCTAACGCTAGCTCGAGCTGTTCCATCGGGCTCTCTGGGATGGTCCCATCGACTTCCATCCCCACTTGCCCTGATAAGGTTAACCACCGCTGCGGCCCTGTTGTCTCTATTTGATGGATGTACGGTGCAACTGGCGCATGAATGGTCTCAGGATTACGTGATGTTTTCATTGATCAAACCCCTTTTCTGAAAATACAATCAATTTCCACCTATCATACCAAACTTTCTTCCCATCCTACCTGCATATGCTCCGAACGAAGCCAAAAAAAAGACCTTTCTTCAAAAGAAAGACCTCTCTAAAATGATGCTCCGCTCCGATGTTCAATTTGATGAATCCAATTCAAATCCGCCTCTAAATGAAGCAGCGTGCCAGAAATCAATAAGTACCGACTCTCATCACCTTGCACAAGACATTCCGTTTTCAGCTTCGTGAGTTCCATCACATCTTTCATGATGACGGCTTTCTGCTGCTGAAGCATTTCTTTTTCTTGATGAAATCTGATTTTCCGTGCACAGCCCCATTTAAAGTGAAAATCATCCTTTGCAGCATGATATGGAACAGGTGCCAACAGCCATGATTCCAGCTCTTGTCTGCCTTCTTCCGTCACGTCGTACAGCTTTCGATCTTGGTCATCTATTCCCACTGCTGTCACCAATTGATCACGAATTAACCGATCAAGCGTCGTGTAGATTTGACCCGGGTTGATTTTTCCTTTTATTCCGAGCAATGACTCCAGCTCTAGCTTTAATTCATATCCATGATGTTGCTGCTGACAGAGCGATGTTAAAATTCCGTATTTCACTGACATATGATTTAACCTTCTTTGAGAGATGATATCATCTCTATTTTACTCGCTGTCGCACTAGAAATCCATGAAGCCGCTAAACTGAGTGCAATTCCTGCGATCACTGCCAGCAACACATGCACAAATGGCAGCTGAAATGAAACAAATCCACTGAGCCAATCAGATTGGCTTGAGACATATAGAAGAATCACACCAAATAAAATGCCGCCAATCACACCTGATAACCCAATGAGCACACCTTCTCCGACGATCATTTTTCTCACCTGCTGCTTTGTCAGCCCAAGCGCCCGCATGGTGCCAATCTCAGATGTGCGTTCAAGCGTGTTCATCAGCAGAGTATTGGCTGTTCCAATGCTCGCGAGCCCAATAATGAAAATGAGCATCATAGAAATTAACTCGTTCATACCAGTTAAAGCCGATGTCGTTGATTCAATCTCATCCTCTATTGTTTTCACCTTTGAAAGCCGCTGCCCAAAGTCTTCCCATAGCTGATCTCGTAAAGTCTCACCGGCACCTTTGTCTTTTAACGTAAGCAGGATATCAAGGGGCTGCGTCCACCCTAAATCCTCTTGTAAAAATGTCTGATCGACAAATGCCACATAACCCGAATGATGAGAAGTCTTGACCACATCAATGACTTGTAACTGCTGCCGGCCAGAAGGTGCATTGAGATACACACTCTCTCCAATACGCCCACCCCATTCATCAAACGCACGCTCTCCTAACACGATAGAAGGCGTTTCTGATAATCGTTGATACAAATCGCCTTTATTGTCACCTTCTATAAAAGAAGGTCCTTTCTCATCCACACCGATGATAGAAAATTGTCTTTTCTCTCCATGGGCCGTTTCCCATGTCAAAGGAGCCGCTTCCATCATCGGTTCCACCCGCTCAACAGACTCATAGGATGACAGCTTTTCTTGATCCGCTTTCGTCCATGGCGCTTCAGAGGTAACCCTGAGATCACCGCCGTACGTTTGACGGATCTCTTTTTCATAGCCATCTGGAGCCGATTCAATGACCGCACTTAAAAGCAAGATCACAGCAATCCCAACAGCTAGAATCGCCGCCGTATTGGCATTTCGATTCAGTTGCTGCGTAACATGCTGCGAGGATAGATGGCCCGGGTAACCAAAGACAAACTTCAAAAAAGGCGCCAACAACCGGTTCAAAAAGAGCAGAAAAAATGGGAATAACAGAACCATGCTGGCTAAAATGCCAAGATAAGCAGCCGGATGATCCACCCATACAAATGAAAGCAATCCTATCCCTATCACCGCTCTAATGACGGATTGTTTTTTCGGTGTAGAAGTTTGGGTAGTGGATTTTAAAGTCAGCAGCACAGACGTTTTCCCTGCATGATAGATCGGAAATAACGAAAACAGCACAGGGAACACAATACCAACGATCACTGCTATTACAACAGGCACTTGCCAATCTAACGAATACACCATATCAAAAGCGAACACACCAAGCAGTGTTTGCATGAACACATCTCCAAGCCAAACGCCAATCGGCACCCCAATGGCTGTTCCAATACATGCCAAGATCAAAACCTCAATCAACATCAGCTTAGAAACAGAGCCCTGCGTATAACCAAAGCTCTTCATAATCGCAAATTCCTTTTTCCGTTCCATCACACTCGTATAAATCATATTAAACACGATAAAACCGCTCATAAACATCGACAGCCCTGCGATGAGGTAAAAGAACGTGTACAACCCGCCAATGTCATTACTTTGCCGGTCATCCGCCACCACAGGCTGGACAAAAACATCGGCATCCTTGAACTCTTTCTGTAAAGATTGAAAGAGCTGCTCTCCGCCATCATTCGTCTGAAATCTCATATAAGAAAGCTGATGATCGAGTCCCGTCCAGTCTCTCAATAAATCAAGCGGCGCCATCACACGAAAACTCGATGATTCTGCACTCTTCCAGTCACTCGGACTTGAAAGCAGCTGTGTATATTCCACAATGGCAGATACCTTCGCTTCGCCCAAATCAGAAAAACGAATGGTATCTCCCACTTTTTTATTCAGCAGCTTCGCCACAACATCTGGTATGACCAACCCCTGATTATCCAAACGCCCTTCAATCACAGGCAGCTTCAGTAAAGAGCTCGTTTGATCTTGTACTCCGGTAATTCGTACCGCCCGTTGGTTAAGAGAGTGATCACCTTCTACATCAAAAAACGTCTGTTTATCCAGCGCTAATAATGATCCTGTCACATCAGGATGCTTTAAAATGGATGAGATCTGTTCCTCATCATACGTATGATCATCACTCAACACCCAATAATCTGCATCAGCGACATACATTTGCTCATAGTAATGAAACACATCATTTGTCGTTCGATCGGCAATGAGCATCGACGTGACAAAAGCAATCCCCACCATGATGCCTAAGACAGAAAGGGCGAACCGCTTTTTATGCTGAATCATGTTACGCCATGAAATTCGCCACATACCGAGCATAATCATCATCCTTTCTAGAGATCACTTGATCAATAACACCGTCTTTAAAAAGGATGATTCGATCCGCAAATCCTGCTGCGAAAATATCATGCGTCACCATGATAATCGTCTGCTTGCTTTCTCGATTGAACTTGCACATTAACGCCAAAATATCCTCCGCTCTATGCCGGTCCAAGTTCCCCGTCGGCTCATCTGCTAACAGCACTGACGGCTGATTGACTAGAGCTCTTGCAATCGCTACACGCTGCTGCTGCCCGCCGCTCAGTAAACTAGCCCGTTTCCGTCCAAGTCCATTCAAGCCAACAGCCTCTAACAGCTCTACAACCGTCTGTTGATTCTCCTTTGTTAAACGTCCATCTGCATGCAGCGGAAACGCCACATTTTCTTCGACAGTTAATGTAGGCAGCAACTGATAATTTTGAAACACAAACCCTATCTGTTTTCGGCGAAAAATCGTTCTCTCTTTCTCATTCATCTCACTCAACTGATGCTCATCTATCAAAATCTCTCCATCAGTAGGCAGATCAAGCCCGCCTAACAGCTGAAGTAATGTACTTTTTCCAGAACCACTCGGTCCCATCACCGCTACAAACTCCCCTTCTTCTACCGTCAAATCAACGCCCCTCAGCACCTCAGTCCGCTCCTGGCCTTGAAAGAATTCCTTCTTCACATTCTCGATCTGAATCATCTGCAAACTCCTCCCATCCCTTTACGGAGTAATTATATACTAAGTATATATTATTTCAACATTTAAATCATGATAATATGTATTCACATCTTATTTATTACTTACTAAATACATAAAAAACCCTTTAGATTTTCATATCTAAAGGGTACATCATGCTATAATTCTTGTTTTCTAAAAAGAAACCATCCGATGAGAAAAAAGAAACCAATCAATACCGATACACCTAGAAAGCTTGTGAGTGCCTGATCCGAATAAGTCCCTCTATGAATCATCTCCTCAGCCGCACTTGTGACGCCTTTAGGTGCAAACTTCCCTAATGTATCCTCATAAAACGAAGGAACGGTAAACAGGATGAGGTTGATCAAAAGGGAAACGCCGCCCGCAGTCACTGAACGCTTAAAGAACGCCGATGCACAAATGGTCGATACTACAATGAGCAGTAGGTTCGGATAATACAAAAGCGTTCCTTTTAACACATCGCCCCAATCCACATGCCCAAATTGGATGTCCACATAATAAACGGAAGCAAGCACCGCCACTATCAAACTAAACAACGTTAAACAGGCATAGGCACATATTTTTGAGGCATAATAACTCATTCGACTGATCGGTTTCACCATAATCATCGCCGTCACCCCAGAGCCACGCTCTCCAGCAATCGTCCCCATCACGATCATAATGAGGATAAACACGCCGAGTGAATCAAATTTACTCAATGCACTGGCTAAAGCTTCTCCAGTACTAGGCTCTGGTATATAAAATGTAGACCCTTCAGGTAAATTAGCCGATTTCGATAAAAGGTCCGGCAGCATTTTGAGCGTAATAGGCTGTGTAATCATTAAAATCGTAAAAATGATCGGCACAAATAAGATTTTATAACTAGTGAATAACTCCCTAAATTCCTTTTTCAACATCATCATGCCGTCACAACCTTCATGAAAATATCTTCAAGCGTTAGCTTAGATAGTCGATATTGGAGAAGAACACCGCCAGTTTCAGTGATGAGACCCGGCAGCTCCTCCAATGCCGTATGTTGATCTTTGACTCGCACCTGATAAGTGCCTCCTGTCTCCATACATCCCTCCACCCAATCCCGTTCTTTTAACAAAGCCACTAGTTTCGTATTCTGTTGTTCTAATTGAAATTCAATCACGGGCTGGATATAGTCTTCTTTGATCTGTTTCATCGAAGAGGACATCTCAATTTTGCCGCTGTTGATCATGATAATATGATCCGCCACACGTTCAATGTCATCTAAAATATGGGTCGACATAAAGATCAGCATCTCATGCTTTAGACGCTCAATCAAAGTCAGGACGTCTTTTCTCCCCATGGGATCAAGTGCCGACACAGGCTCATCTAGGATCAGAACCTGTGGGCTATTGATCAGTGCCTGCGCAATGGCAAGTCTCTGCTTCATGCCTCCACTATAGCTGCCAATAACGCGATCCTTCGCCTCATACACACGGCAAAGCTTCAACAGCTCCTCTGTTTTGGAACGAATGGTGTTTTTCTCTAAATGAAATAACCCGCCAACCCAATGCATCCACTCCTGCCCCGTCATATCTTGATAAAATGCAGGATGCTGCGGACAGTACCCAATCACCTGACTGATTTGATCCATGTCCTTTGTGACATCAAAACCTGCCACCTTCACAATGCCAGACGTAGGACGAGCAAGCCCCGTCAAAATCCGGATCGTCGTTGTCTTTCCCGCTCCATTGGCTCCTAAAAAGCCAACACATCCAACCTCCCCAACAGAAAACGAGACATCTTTTAACACTTCATGCCGTCCATACGATTTCGTCAGGCCTTGACACTCCAACATATTCAAGCGAATCCCCCCTACTAAGATTGTTTACGACCAAAAATGAAATACGCAATAGGACCAGCACTCGCCACAAATACAATCACCAAAGCCCAAACCCACTTCACTTCTCCCCTAATCCTCGATGGATCTCTTTTCAACAAATCAAACAAACCAATCACCATTAAAATCGCTTGCAGAAAAATAAGAGGTAAAATCATCTTCATATCCATCCACACCACTCCCTTTCCAAACACCAATTTGTTTTGGTATTACTTCTTTTGACGACATGAAGAGAGAATTCGTTCAAATGGATTTTATTTTTATTGGTCGAATGGTCTATAAATATAAAAAAGCCCAGTGAAGATTATTCACTGGGCTTGCTTGTGATGATCATGACGAATCTCGCAAAATCTTTTCCATCGTCTTTCCTTTTGCTAACTCATCAATCAGCTTATCTAGATACCGAATATTTTTCATCGTTTCTTCCTCAATGTCCTCTACCCGAACACCACAGATGACTCCTTTGATTAAACTGCGGGAAGGATGAAGCTCAGGAGCCTCGGCAAAGAAGCTTTCAATGTCTATCTGCTTGTCCAACTGCTCCTGTAACTCTGCTGGACTGTACCCCGTTAACCAACAAATAATCGTATCGACTTCAGCCTTCTTTCGACCCTTTCTCTCTGCCTTTGCGATGTAGAGAGGATAGACTTTTGCGAAGCTCATTGTGTAAATTTCGGGGTTGGTCATGTGTTCTTCTCTCTTTCATTTTTGAATATTCAAGCTGTATTACCTTCTCTAGGTGCCGCTCTCTTAGTATGCCTATTCCCTTTTTATTACCTGCATCTTTTTTAAAAGACCTATATTTAAGAAATTGAACGAAACAGAGTCTTAGAAATACACAAATCGGTCCTTCAACGGTAGTAGGACCACAAATCAACAAAAAAGAGCTTATAAACAATGCGATATAAACGATTAAGAAAAAAATAATTCCCCATTTTTCTTTTTTTAAGTACCGATAAAAATGACATCCCCCCTTATAAATGTGCATCTCTAAAAACACGATAAAGTTCTATAATGTAGATATATAGTATCTCATAATATGTAGACAAAATTAAGGAAAAATGATACATTGAATGTATAGTTTTATTCAAAAGGATGATAGTAATGGTAAAAGTAAATAATGTTCAACCACTACGTTCAATAGAGGACATACAGAAAATGAAAAACTCTCTGATTAGATACTGCTCCTATAGAGACTATTTTTTATTTGTTTTGGGTATCAATACAGGCTTTAGAATTAGCGATATACTTCCTCTAACAGTCAAAGATATAAGAGATAAAAAACATATAGTTATTAAGGAAAAAAAAACAGGCAAACTTCGGTCAATCCATGTAAATAAGTGTTTAAAGAAAGAGATAGATGAATACACCTCTCTCATGAGTTATAGAGAGCTTTTATTTCCTTCTCGAAAGGGATTAGAACCAATCACTTTAACGCAAGCTTATCGGGTGCTACAAAAAGCATCTAAGATTGCAGGTATTGAGCATGTCGGGTCCAGAACACTCAGAAAAACGTTCGGTTATCATCATTATCAAAAACACAAAGATATTGCAGCACTTCAAGAATTTTTTTCTCACCCTTCTATACGAATTACTAAATTGTATATTGGAGTTATAGAAGATGAAATTGAAGATAAATTAAAGTAATTTAGTTAATAGTTTAACTAGTAATGGAGGATTCATATAATGATAAAGTTACAAGAACGAGGAAGAGGTAAATTTAAACCTGCCCCAAATTATAAAATAGATGAAGTAAAAGCTATATTGTATGAAAAAATAGCTGAAGAAACACAAAATGTTAATGATGAACCAGATAGTTATCAACTCGAGGACTTAATGTATGCTACTGACAAATTCAATATAGTTTCACTTTTCTGTGGAGCTGGTGGTTTAGATTTGGGGATAGAATTAGCAGGGCTTGATGTAATTATAGGAGAAGAGAATACTAATGAGTCATTTGAAAACAAGGAAAAGTTTGAGATGGTACGTGCGAATGGTCTATTTCATCATTTATATTCTAATGATTTTTTCAAAGAAGCATTAGAAACATACAAAAAAAACTTTCCTGATTCAACCTACACACATAATAAAGATATAAAAAAGGTAAAACAATTCCCAACTGGGGATATTGTTCTCGGGGGATTTCCTTGCCCTGGCTTTTCAGAGGCTGGACCTCGCCTCGTGGATGACCCAAGAAACTTTTTATACATCCATTATATTCGTTGTTTAATACAAACAAAACCAAAATTTTTTATAGCAGAGAACGTTAAAGGGATGCTGACTCTAGGTAAAGGAGAGGTATTTAGACAAATTAAAGAAGACTTTGAGGCCGCAGGATATCGAGTTTATCATAAACTTGTTAATTCAAGAGATTATGGAGTCCCGCAAGTGCGAGAAAGGGTATTTTTAGTAGGTGTTAGAGAAGATATTGATTATGAATATGAATTCCCAGAACCTACACACGGTCCAAATTCTGATTTGTTCTTACAACCATACGTTACATTGAGGGAAGCCATTGGTGATTTGGAGAATAACCCTGGTCCTTACTTTACAGGGTCCTACTCTTCAATCTTTATGAGTCGTAACCGTAAGAAAAATTGGGAAGAACAGAGTTTTACTATCCAGGCTTCTGGCAGACAAGCTCCAATACATCCTGGTGGTCTCCCTATGAAAAAAGTTGAAAAAAATAAATGGACTTTTCTTGATGGTGAAGAAAACAATCGCAGGTTATCGGTCAAAGAAATAGCAAGAATTCAAACTTTTCCTGATTGGTATGAATTTAGTGACGGTAATAATGATAAGATGTCTGTAAATGGACGTTTAGATAAGATATACAAACAAATCGGCAATGCAGTTCCTGTTCAGTTAGCTCGTGCCATTGCAAAGCCAATTGCTAACTGGTTATATGAAAACAAATAAGAGTGACCATTTGAGATTTGATATTCAAATCTCAAATGGCCATATTTAATTTTAAAGCTCTTCTTTAACTGGTATGTAAATATTGTAATCACTCTTTAATTCTTTTAATAGTCTATTATGATTCAGAGCGTTAGGACTGACCTTAACATATTCACCTAATTGGTTTAACTGAGATAAAGTTGTCACTGTTGTCATTTGTGGGAGACGATTATAAGGTTTAAACTGAGTATATATGCCTTTTCCTCTATTAGTTCCTTCAGTCAAAGGATTAATCGGTCGATAAATAATTTTAAAATTTCTACTTAAACGCAAAATTACCTCTTCATTGATTGGCTCTAGGTTTGAAAACAATTCATTAATATTTTGTGGTGATCTTTCTGAAACGTATAAGCAATTAGCAACATGAAGCCCTGAACCAAACCCTGCCACCACAGTTAAAATATCTTCATATGTAAAGACTTCTGTAAACTCTTTCGCAGTATTACCAGAACGTTTTCCGAAACAGATACTTACACCAACATACAGAGAAGCTGATGGATGGTCTCTCCACCAATTAGACCATTCAGTGCAGTCTAAAGTCAGTCTATTAAATGCTTCTTCTCCAAACTCTCCAATCACTCGTTTATGAGAATACCAATTCCCGAAATAATCAGCACTACTGAGTTTTGCTGATATTTTGATTGGCTCAGAGTTCTCTAATTGGATAATGACATCAGTTTTAGAACCTGAACCCCCAACTCTTTTCACTTCAATAATTCTTGCACCAGGTCGTACTCCTATATCCTCCATCCACTGTGGTATATTAAAAGGTATTGTTGAACTATCTCGTATGGATTGAACAATATCGTGTTCAAACTGGTCAGTTATTTTAGACAATTAATTCTCCTCCTATTATTTTGGCAAATAGTCTATTTGTCATTAGGTATATACTAACATCCATTACTGAGGAAAAAAAAGCATTTCACTATAAATTATTAAATGAACAAACCTTTAGAAGATGAACAAAATAAAAAATACTCACATATATATTACAAATTCTTCTTAATTATTTTGAACATGTCTTGATAATCCACAGCTCATCGTTTTTGATAAAGCATCGTCCAATTCCGTATACTGTACTTGTTTCCACTCATCTTCTCACTCCCCTCTTTCTTTTAATTAATTCAATTTCTTGACCATGATTTTCGAGTGATTCAGGAATGAATATTAGCTATCATACTTATTTTCTTATTCTACAATCTTTTTTTGTGGACCTTGCCTGTACTTAAGTGAACAATCGTCCACTGTTTATAAATAATGGCTTTAAAATTACTATTATCTCACCTCTCTGCTCCAATTGATTATTGAACTTGCACTACCGAATATTGTAGTTTGACTACTACAATTAATGAATGCTCCTATATTTCCATTAATCAATAATTTGCGACCATTTCGTATTTACCGCCTTCTTTTCCAAAAAAATCTTTACTCACTCTTTTCATACAACAAAAAACACGAGCGAAAATCGGACGTGGTGATTCCAATTTTCGCTCGTGTTAAGGGAACGTTTTATTTGACCAAGAGTACAGTTTATTCTGGCTAGAGAATGAATTGCTCTAAAACTTCCCTACTCCACCGTCACACTCTTCGCAAGGTTACGTGGTTTATCCACATCACACCCGCGGTGAAGGGCTGCGTAGTAAGCGATTAGCTGTAATGGAACAACAGATGCAAGTGGTGCAAGTGCTGGGTGTACAGCTGGAAGGACGAAACGATCGCCTTCGTCTTCTAGGCCTTTTAGTGAGATGACACATGGGTTTGCGCCGCGTGCAACGACTTCTTTGACGTTACCGCGAATGCTGAGGTTCACATGCTCTTGCGTGGCAAGGGCAATGACCGGTGTGCCTTCTTCAATTAAAGCAATCGTGCCGTGTTTGAGTTCTCCGCCAGCAAATCCTTCTGCTTGGATGTAAGAGATCTCTTTTAATTTTAGTGAACCTTCAAGGCACACATAGTAGTCAAGTCCTCTTCCGATAAAGAATGCGTTACGTGTCACTGTGAAGAAATCACGAGCGATTTGTTCCATTTCATCCTTTTGATCGACAAGGGCTTCCATTGCGTTTGCTACAATCCCAAGCTCTTTCACAAGATCAAAGTCAAGAGATTGACCATTTAATTCAGCTGCAACAGATGCAAGGATCGCAAGAACAGCGATTTGTGCTGTGTAGGCTTTTGTTGAAGCCACTGCGATTTCTGGTCCTGCATGAAGAAGCAATGTGAAGTCTGCTTCACGAGAAAGCGTAGATCCTGGTACGTTTGTGATCGTTAATGCTTTATGACCAAGTTCTTTGACTTGAACAAGTACAGCACGGCTGTCCGCAGTCTCCCCAGATTGAGAAAGGAAGATGAACAACGGTTTTTTAGATAGAAGCGGCATGTTGTAAGAGAATTCACTTGCTACATGAACTTCTACAGGTACTTTTGCCCAGTCTTCAATGTATTGTTTACCAACAAGTCCAGCATGGTAGCTCGTTCCGCAAGCCACAATATAAATGCGGTCTGCTTCTGCTACTGCGCTTGCGATATCGCCAGCGACTGACAGCTTGCCGTTTTCGTCTTGATATTCTTGGATGATTTTGCGCATCACTAGCGGCTGTTCATCCGTTTCTTTTAACATGTAGTGAGGATATGTGCCTTTCTCAATATCGCTTGCATCTAGCTCAGCGATATAAGAAGGACGTGTCATGATATCACCGTCAAGGTTTTTAATAATAACCTCGTCTTTAGTAACAATGACCATTTCTTTATCCATTAATTCCGCATATTCGTTTGTTACTTGAAGCATCGCCATTGCGTCAGAAGCCACAACGTTGAAATCTTCTCCGAAACCAACCAATAATGGGCTTTTGTTTTTCGCCACATAGATTGTTTCTTTGTTTTCGTTATCGAAAAGGGCAATTGCGTAAGAGCCTTTTAGTTGAAGAAGCGTTTGACGGAAAGCTTCCTCTGTATCAAGACCTCTGTTCACAAATTGTTCGATGACTTGAACAACAACCTCTGTATCTGTGTCGCTTTTTAGTGTGACGTCTTGTAAATATTCACGTGTCAATTGTACATAGTTCTCGATGACACCGTTATGAACAAGCGTAAAACGGCCAGAAGCACTTTGATGCGGATGCGCATTTAGATGGCTTGGTACACCGTGTGTTGCCCAGCGTGTATGTCCAATTCCTGCTGAAGATGCCACGTTTGCATCAACGACTTCACGAAGCTCAGCGATACGTCCTTTTTCTTTAAACACATGCACGCCATCTTCGTTTGCCACAGCGATACCTGCTGAGTCATACCCACGGTACTCAAGCTTCTCTAAACCTTTTAATAAGATTTCCTTCGCATCATTCTGACCAATATAACCTACGATTCCACACATAAATATTCTTCCTCCCGATCATGTGAAAGGGACAAAGAAAGCCTACTAAAATAGAAGGGACATTTCTTCGTCCCTCTCTACATGTTTATTTTGGGAGATCATGTGTATTCCCTTTGTACAAAGAGTCACCTCTTTGCTTTAAAGAAACACTTACGGCTGTGATCTCTATATTTGATCAGCCGGGAGGCATCCGCCGAAAAATTCGATAACCTCCATCCTCGTCAACTAAGCATCTGTCTCGTTCGATCGCTTAGTTCGGGCGCTATAATTATAAGAGTGGCTGAACATCTACCCTGCCTTTCCTGCTAGAATAAAAATCCAGTAACACAAGGATGATTGTACTATAAGGTCTGACCTCCGTCAATCACAATTTAGCGGGTGATCCCTTTCATGTGAGAAAGTGAGACCTCCCTACACTATATGCGATGAGGCTTGTCACGTTCTACCTTTGATGTGCTCTCTTATGTATGAAAGCAAGCAGCAAATTGCCCTCGCTTATATCATTCGTATAGAACTTTCCTCTTATGACGTTTATTCGAAAAAAAAGCAAACCGCTGCTTTGCGATTTGCTTTACATCAATTACTCAATACCCATTTCTTCTTTGACAACAGCCGTAATGCGAGCCACGTATTCATCACATAGCTCTTTTGTTTTCGCCTCTGCCATGACACGTACAAGCGGCTCTGTTCCTGATGGACGCACAAGGATGCGTCCGTCACCGTTCATCTCTTTTTCAACCTCTTGGATCACAGCTTTTACTTTTTCATTTTCTTCCACTTTATACTTATCGGATACCTTCACATTCACTAGAAGTTGCGGGAATTTCTCCATTTCAGCTGCAAGCTCTGATAATGTTTTTCCTGTTGCTTTTAGTGTATTCACCAGCATGATTGCTGAAAGCATGCCATCACCTGTCGTATTATAATCAAGGAAGATCAAGTGGCCTGACTGCTCGCCTCCGACATTATAGCCATCCTTTTTCATCGCTTCGACCACATAGCGGTCACCAACAGCGGTTTGAATGCTCTTAATGCCTTGCTTCTCAAGCGCTTTATAGAAACCAAGGTTACTCATGACCGTTGACACGACCGTGTCATCCTTCAATCGGCCTTCACCCTTTAGATAACGTGCACATATGTACATAATTTGATCGCCGTCTACAATATCACCTTTTTCATCGACTGCAATTAAGCGGTCGCCGTCACCATCAAACGCAAGACCAATATCCGCTCCTTTTTCTTTCACAAAAGCAGAAAGTGCCTCTGGATGAGTAGAACCTACGCCATCGTTGATATTCAATCCGTTTGGTGATGTTCCCATTGTTGACACATCCGCATCTAAATCCGCAAATAAATGTGTTGCAAGAGAAGAGGTTGCACCATGTGCACAGTCAAGCGCTACGTGAATACCTGTGAAATCCTCGTCCGCTGTCTGCTTCAAGAATTGCAAGTACTTCTGTCCGCCTTCAAAGTAGTCATTCACGGTTCCAAGATCGGCGCCAACCGGACGTGGCAGTTGATCAACTGGCTGATCCATTAGCTGCTCAATTTCATTTTCCTGTTCATCTGACAGTTTAAAACCGTCACCGCCGAAAAATTTAATTCCGTTGTCTTGAACTGGGTTATGCGAAGCTGAAATCATAACACCTGCTTCTGCATCCATTGCCTTCGTTAAATAAGACACACCAGGTGTTGAGATCACACCTAAACGCATGACTTCAGCCCCAATTGAAAGTAAGCCTGCTACGAGTGCTCCTTCTAACATATGACCAGATACACGCGTGTCTCGTCCAACGAGTACCTTTGGACGTTCTTTATCCTTCGTGAGCACATAGCCGCCAAATCTCCCAATTTTAAATGCGAGCTCTGGCGTTAATTCGCTATTAGCCACACCCCTTACACCATCAGTTCCAAAGTACTTGCCCATGTTTCAATCGCTCCTTTTTTACCATTCAAGAGGACGCTGCGTCCTCTTTGTTATCTTCTTTGACCCGCTGTCTTTGACTCGATTCTTTTTTTGCTTTATCTTGTGTTGATTCCTTTTGACTCTTCTCTTCCTGATCATCATCGGATGATTGATCTTTCCGATCATTCGTAGAAGCCGGCTGATCTTCTGTATCAGTAGAAGTCAGTTTCACTTTGACCTTCGATCTAGATAATGTCCACGTCACATTTTGAGGGCCATTCACTTGTACTTTGACCTCATGTGTTCCTTCGTTTAAGTCCCCGACATTGATATAGGCTTCAATATCTGAAGCCTTTAGTTTATCAATTGCACTCTTTGATCCTTTTGCTGTTAGTGTGAGACGCCCAGAAGACGGACTCACAAATGCAGAGCTAAGATCCTTGCTCAGACCCACGACAGAAATTGGGACATTATCGATCTTTTTTTCTTCAGCTGTTGCAACCTTCACTTTGATTTTAACAGTTTCAGGTGATACCTTTTTCACACCATCTGGCAGTGGAATGTCGGCATCAATCTCTGTATCATCTTTAATCTTGCTTAGGTCGAGCTTAACGCCGTCAATAAAATCAAGTGCATCCAGCACCTTTTGAGAACCGTAGACTGTAACCTCACTTGGGCTTGTCTCGATGCTTGAGATACTGATCCCATCTGGCAAGCTGCCCGTCCGCTCAATCTTAAACGGAACTTTCTTGCTTGGACTCGTAATCGGGACCGTAATATCTACCACAGACGGACTCACTTCGACTGGTAGCTCATTCCCGCTGCTATCATACACAGTGAGCTTCGCTTCTTTCTCAATTTGCTGATCGACATCCTCTAAGTTCACAAATGCTTTAATGACAGAAATTTTGTCGATCACGTCTTTTGAGCCAGTAACCGTGACATTTTTCGGATTCACAATAGGTTGCTCTGGTGAATAGCCGTCTTTAATTTTATTTTGATTATAAAATTCAGTTTCAACAGGGAATTCAGCTGTCGTTTTTTCTTGTATCGTCACAGTCGTCACAGACGGATTAATCGTTAATGTAATTCCTTTCGATACATCTCTTGCCTTCAATTCGACTTTATGTGTACCTGTCGTCAGGTTTTGCATATCTGCGTAAATTTCAAAATTTTTCGTTTGCCTTGCTGTTTTCACAGCACTAGTTGATCCTTTAATCGTGACATTGACTGTCTGCGGCACACCAGTGACTACATACTTTTCGTCGTCATAATATGCTTTAACAGGTATGTCCGTTAAGGTTGCTTCGTCTGTTGTCGATGTTGGGAAAAAGGATTCACCGATTTTTTTCGGCGTGGGCGCTTGCGCTGAATTGACTGCACCATACAGCAATAAAGCGAAGACCAATGCAAGAAACTTAACGGCCCAGCGATTATTCAAAATCTTATCCATTTTTCTTGCCCCTCCAATACCATTTGGTCGAGGAAGCATCTTTGCTGTTCTTACTAAACTCAGCAATCAGCATTTCTTCAAGCGCTTCTTCTGTCAATTCTCGATGGAGATCACCATTTCTTGCGACACTAATGCCGCCTGTCTCCTCGGAGACAATGACGGTTAAACTGTCCGTTACTTCACTAATACCAACTGCCGCGCGGTGACGTGTACCGAGCTCCTTAGAGATAAAAGGACTTTCAGACAGCGGTAAATAACACGCTGCAGCTGCAATCTCATCACGCTTCATAATCACAGCGCCGTCATGAAGCGGTGTATTCGGAATGAAGATATTAATCAGCAGCTCAGAACTGACCTTTGCATTTAAAGGAATTCCGGTCTCTATGTAATCATTCATTCCAGTATCGCGCTCAATCGTTAACAGCGCGCCTATTCTTCTTTTTGCCATATAGTTAATTGCTTTTGTAATTGCCTCGATCGTTTTCTGCTGCTGTTCCTCTACAGGTGTTCCGCTTCTAGAGAAGAAACGGCCGCGCCCAAGCTGCTCAAGCGCTCTCCTTAGCTCTGGCTGAAAAATAATAATGATCGCAAGGAACCCCCACGTAATCGCTTGATCCATCAGCCATTGAAGTGTGTTAAGACCGAGATACGCACTTCCCATCCTGACGAGAACAATGACGACAATTCCCTTTAAAAGCTGAACCGCTTTTGTTCCGCGGATGACCATCATTAATTTATATATCACATACCAAACAACGAGAATATCAACAGCATTACCGAGGTACTGCAAAAAAGGAATATCCCCTAAAGCCATTTCCTCGTCCTCCAGAATTTTCAGTTATTCTTCGTTCGATTCATTTTTTATAAAAAAAGAGCCTATGTGTAAGTACATAGCGTGGCTATTATACCACATTTTGTTTCAGCAAGGAAAATAGTTGCCATATCTGGCTGGCATTCAAGTCTGTCCATCAATAGAAAAAGAGCAGTCCCCTAGAGACTGCTCTCAAACTGTTTGATTTACTTTTGCTCCTCTGGCCCAATGACCCGCATCACATCTTGTGCTGTAGACTTCATTTTGTACCAAACCCAATCAAACACTTCATTAATTTCATTGATTTGACCAGTGACTTGTCCGGCAGAAGCAGTCAGCTGTTCTCCATTGACGACTGTTACGTTTCCATCAACCTTGCCTTCTACAATCAGCTTGCCATTTTTCACAGTGACATCACCTTTGACGGTTTCCCCTTTAGGTACCGTCACTGTATCATTTTCAACCACGAGATTCGGCTGCTTTGACACACTGAAATTATGATCCGTATTCCAGCTAGTAAACAGACTGCCTCCCATCAATATGACAAAGAGGGCAGCGGCGACCATTAGCGGATGAGCTTTGATCCATCTTTGAATCGACACACGCTTTTTCTCCTTTGGAAGACCTGCCATCACCTTTGCAGTAAAATCAGATGGTGCTTCTATATGAGATGTACTCTGCACGAGCGCGATGGATTTCTCAATTTGTTGAAAATGAGTACGGCATTCCTCACACGATTGCAGATGGCTCTTTAATTCTTTTTCATCTTCGGGCTCTATGTCCCCGTCTAAATACTGATGCATAAGCAGGACGATTTTTTCCTGACAGCTCATCAAAATCACCTCACTCAAAGGTCTCTCAACTGTTTCCGGAGAGCCTCTCTACCCCTGTGTATTCTCGTTTTCACCGTACCAACTGGTATATTCAGAATCTCACTAATTTCTTTTAACGAGAGTTCATCAATATACTTTAATACGATGACCGAGCGATATTTATCGGGTAATCTTAAAATTTTTTGCTGAATGGTGCTCGATAATTCAAGCGACACCACCTCGTCCTCTGGCAAAATGCCGTCAGCCGCAATTTGAGAATACATATTCAGTCCTTCTGTCCCTGCCACCTCTGCATCTAAATAATAATCCGGCTTTTTTTTACGAATACGGTCGATGGTCAGGTTGGTTGCAATGCGGTACAGCCACGTGGAAAACTTACGATTCAAATCAAAGCTCTCAATATTCACATAGGCACGAATAAACGCCTCCTGCGCAATATCTTCTGCTTCATGTGCATTCCCAAGCATACGGTAGCACAGCTGATAAATTTTGTCTTTATACAGGTCTACGATGTCTGCAAATGCGTTCTGGTCGCCTTTTTTCACTTGCTTAATTCTCTTTTTAATCATTGTTTCCATAGTATATTCAACCTCTGCCTTCACCGGTCTTTATGTATACGAACCTCGTTCCAAAAGGTTTCATTCTCCTCTAAAAAATAGTGTAACAAATTTTTGACAGCATGTTACGCTTATCAGCCGGTAAAAACCTTAACATATCCTTAAATTTCCCCAAAATTAAAAAAAAGCGGGAACAAGTCCCGCTCTATAATAGCTTTTCACCCATTAAAGAACCAATTAATGCAACTGCCGCTTCTGCTGTTTTATTTTTCTCATCTAATACCGGATTCACCTCAACAAACTCAGCAGATGTCAAAATACCTGCTTCCTCTAAAAGCTCCATTGCAAGATGACTCTCTCTATAACTGATGCCGCCAGCAACCGGCGTTCCCACGCCAGGGCACTCCGCTGGATCAAGGCCGTCTAAATCAAGCGACAAATGAACACCATCTGTTCTTTCTTTTAAATACGCAATGGCTTCCTCCATTACTCTCGTCATCCCTAATCGATCTATTTCATGCATCGTATACACTTTAATGCCTTTTTCTCTAATTAATGCCCGCTCTCCTTCATCTAAAGAACGAGCACCAATCAAGATCACATTCTCAGGCTTTACTTTAGGTGTATAACCGCCAATATTGATTAGATCAGCATGCCCAAATCCGAGACTGACAGCAAGCGGCATCCCATGAATATTTCCAGAAGGAGAGGTTTCCTCTGTATTTAAATCACCGTGTGCATCATACCAAATGACACCCAAATTTTCATAATGCTTGGCTACACCGGCTAGTGTACCAATTGCAATGCTATGATCCCCGCCTAAAATCAGCGGAAACGAACCTGACTGCACAATACTGCTAACCTTTTCAGCAAGAAGCTGGTTTGCGCCAGCATTCTCCGTTAAGTTTTTCAGTTTTTCACTTGTATAGAGACCTTTCTCATCATCCCTTTGCTCAACGGGAATGTCCCCTAGATCTTCGACATCAAATGAAAGCGATTCCAATTTTTCTTTTACACCAGCACAGCGAATGGCACTCGGCCCCATATCAACGCCCCTTCTCATTTGACCGAGATCCATCGGCACCCCAACAATCGTGACCTTCTTTTGATCTCCCATATGTACATCCCCTTTCCGTTCATGCTTATATTTTACTTTCTCGGTGCCTTCTGACTCAACTCAACAATATTTTGAATAGTTATACATTCCAATCGTCAAAATAAAAAAAAGACACCTTTTTAAAAAAGGTGTCTTAACTGGGCTAGCTGGATTCGAACCAACGCATGACGGAGTCAAAGTCCGTTGCCTTACCGCTTGGCTATAGCCCAAAAATGGTGGAGGGGGGCGGATTCGAACCGCCGAACCCGGAGGGAGCGGATTTACAGTCCGCCGCGTTTAGCCACTTCGCTACCCCTCCACATATGGAATTGATAAAAGAAAAACAGTGCCGGCAAGAGGACTTGAACCCCCAACCTACTGATTACAAGTCAGTTGCTCTACCAGTTGAGCTACACCGGCATATGGTGGAGGATGACGGGCTCGAACCGCCGACCCTCTGCTTGTAAGGCAGATGCTCTCCCAGCTGAGCTAATCCTCCACATCATGGTGACCCGTACGGGATTCGAACCCGTGTTACCGCCGTGAAAGGGCGGTGTCTTAACCGCTTGACCAACGGGCCAGTTTGTCAAGTTTACTGTTTCCGTGAAGCTGACAAAAGTTATTATATACAGGTTGTCCCCCTTTTGTAAAGGGGATTTTTATTTTTTTTATTTTCTAACTATTCAACCCTCATCAGCACAACATTTTGACTGAAATATAATTTCGGTATTTAAATATAATATTGAAATTTCATGTCATACTCAATATACTGAAAATGAAGAAATAAGGAGGTATGTCACATGCAGCCATCTCAACTGCGTTCTTTGACAACAGAATCAAGAAACCCTAACACCATGGGAATTTCACAAGCAAGCCCGCTAGAAATACTCCAAATGATCAATGCGGAAGATATGAAGGTCGCTCAAGCCGTCAACCGTGTCCTTCCAGACGTAAAGACAGCAAGTGACTTTGCCTTTGAATCCATCTCGAATGGGGGCAGACTCATTTATCTAGGCGCTGGAACAAGCGGCAGAATTGGGGTAATGGATGCGGTCGAATGTCCACCTACCTATAGCATTTCACCTGATGTCATCGTAGGCATCATGGCCGGTGGCGACTCTGCCTTTTCACATGCAGCAGAAGATGTGGAAGACAGTGAAGAAGCTGGTCAAAAAGATTTAGAACACATCCACCTCACATCAAAAGATACAGTTGTCGGCATCGCGGCGAGCGGTAGAACACCCTATATCATTGGCGCTTTAAACTATGCTAGAACCATTGGAGCAAAAACAGTAGCCCTCAGCTGCAATGAACAAGCAGAGATTAGCGAACTAGCAGACTGCGCCATTGAAGTCGTTGTAGGACCAGAAGTCATCACTGGGTCAACACGAATGAAAGCCGCATCCGCTCATAAAATGATTTTAAATATGCTTTCCACCTCTGTCATGATCAGACAAGGCAAAGTATATGAAAACCTGATGGTAGATGTAAAAGTAAGCAATCATAAACTAAAAGAACGCGCCATCACCATCATTCAGCATGTGACCAATGCTTCCTACGAACAAGCCGTAAAAGCCCTTGAAGCAGCCGATTTAGAAGTTAAAACAGCCATCGTCATGCTCCAAACCAAAACAGATAAAAAGACAGCCAAAGACCTGCTCAACAAAGCAGATGGTCACATCGACAAAGCCATCTTACGTCATCAATCTTAAAGGAGGAAACTCATGTCAGCAGGCGGACTCACCCTACTACACACAATGAAATCAAAGCTTCCCCAATCTGAAAAAATCATTGCAGACTATATCCTTGCCCATCCTGACAAAGTCATTAAAAGCACAGTGCATGAAATCAGTCAGGCTGCCGGTGCAAGCAGCTCTGCCGTCATCCGCCTCTGTAAGTCTCTCGGGCTGGATGGCTATCACGATTTGAAAATGCGGATCGCTGGAGACTTAATGCACACTGATAAACAAGGCTACCGGGATATCGAACAAGATGAACCACTTCAATCCATTATTCAAAAGACAGCAGGAAACACCATTCAATCGATCAAAGATACAGCCTCTATTTTAAATGTAGAAGCTTTAGAAAAAGCTGTTCAACTGCTGTTGAATGCAAACCAAATCCATTTTATCGGTGTGGGTGCATCTGGCATCGTCGCAGCTGATGCCCAGCAGAAATTTCTCAGAATCAATTATGCAGCCACAGCCTTCACTGACATGCACATCGCATCTACGGTCATCGCAAATGCTGGAAAGAATGACATTGTGTTCGGTATATCCTTCTCAGGAGAAACATTAGACATCATCCAAGCCCTTCAGCTCGCCAAAGAAAATGAAGTAAAAACCATTGCTTTAACGCACCCAGGTCATACAAGCGTTTCTGCATTGTGTGATGTTCATCTATCAACGTCCGGTTCCAATGAAGCACCTTTTCGCAGTGCTGCCACTTCCTCTAGAATGGCACAGCTCTATTTAATCGATGTCTTGTTCCTCAGTTTAGCCTCCCGTCAATATGAACAGACAGCACAATATATTGACAAAACAAGGCATGCCATCCGCTCCATGAAACGAAAAACAAAGGGGGATTCAACATGAGTCATCAAAAAAAATATCAGCAGTTGGCGAAAGAAATCCTTTCACTCTGTGGTGGTTCTGAAAACATCTCTTCCCACACACATTGTATGACACGTCTCCGAATTACACCCATTGATCGTGAAAAAGTGCAAACCACCGCGATCAAAGAACTCGATGGCGTCATTGGCGTCGTCGAAGCGGAAACACTGCAAATCATTTTAGGCACAGGTGTTGTCAACCAAGTATCAAGTGCGTTTGAACAGCTGCTCAATGCCTCAGGTTCATATGACTTAAACAACGAAGCACAGAAAAACAAACAAGCCATTTCACAAAAGAACCGCACACCATTCAAGCTGTTCTTACGGCGGATCGCCAGCATTTTCATTCCCATTATTCCAGCACTCGTTGCATCGGGTCTTATAACCGGTATTACAAAAGCGGTCGTGCAAGCAGGCTGGCTCGATGAAAAATCTCAAGCTGCGATTATCCTAACCGTTATAGGCTCAGGCTTGTTTGCTTATCTCGGTATATTAGTAGGAACAAACGCCGCAAAAGAATTTGGTGGCTCTCCTGCATTAGGCGCATTAGCAGGTATTCTCATCATTAACCCAGCTGCCGCTGATATTATGTTATTTGGCACTAATATTCTACCAGGTAGAGGCGGACTTATCGGTGTTCTTCTTGCAGCTATTTTTATGGCACTTGTTGAGACCCGGATCAGACGCTTCGTCCCACAATCACTCGATATCATCGTCACACCAACCATCACACTACTCATTACAGGCATTTTCACGTACGTTATCTTCATGCCAGTCGGCGGATTTATATCTGATGCCATCACCTCTGGACTTACTTATCTATTAAACATTGGCGGTATTTTTGCCGGATTTGTTCTTGGTGCGACCTTCCTTCCTCTTGTTGTCACTGGACTTCACCAAGGCCTAACACCTATTCATATGGAACTGATTAATTCAATTGGAGATGACCCGCTTCTGCCAATCCTCGCTATGGGAGGCGCAGGACAGGTCGGTGCTGCCTTTGCCATTTATATGAAAACAAAAAAGAAAAAGCTGAAAAGAGCCATTGCAGGCGGACTTCCTTCAGGAATGCTTGGAATTGGAGAACCGCTCATTTTCGGTGTCACACTCCCGCTCGGAAGACCCTTCCTCACCGCTTGTCTCGGCGCTGGAATCGGCGGAGCATTTCAAGCCTATTTCCAAATCGCCACTAAAGCAATCGGGGTATCAGGTCTCCCATTAACCTTTATCGTTCACACACATCAAATGCTACTTTACTTAATAGGACTCTTTATTGCATATGTCGCTGGATTTATCTTCACATACTTATTTGGATTTCATGATGATATGGCTGTTGAATTCGAGGAAAATAAGCAATAGGAGGTCTAGCTCTTGAAGAAATATTTTCTCATCATCACAAGTCTGTTCATGCTCCTTGGGTTACCAGTACAAACATTTGCAACTAGCTCCCATCCTGTATCGTCTTTGTCTAAAACAGCACCTGAAGAATATCCCGTCTTAAAAAAAGCAAAACGACCGGAACAAGTAGGTTTTTCTTCTAGGCAGCTTAGGAAGGTTGATCACATGATTCAAAACGATATCAAAGCAGGATTTCCAGGGGCAGCACTCTTCATTATCAAGGATGGTCAGATCGTCCATCAAAAAGCCTATGGCTACAGACAAAAATATAAAGGGACAACCGAACTCAAATTCTATAAGAAAATGAAAAAGAACACACTGTTCGATTTGGCATCCAATACAAAAATGTATGCCACCAACTATGCCCTGCAAAAGCTAGTATATGAACAAAAACTAGATGTAAATGAAAAAATACAAACCATCCTGCCTGACTTTCAAGATGAACCAGATGCAAAGGTAACCGGCAAAGATCAGCTTCGAGTCAAGGATCTTCTCACCCATTCTGCCGGACTGCCTTCCAGTGTTTTATTTTATAGCAAAGAGCAAGCGGGCTCTTTTTTCTCTCAAGATAGACAAACAACCATGAAATGGCTGCCAAAGGTGCCCCTGCAATACAAGCCAGGCACTCAGCATATTTATAGTGATATTGATTACATGCTGTTAGGCATGATCATCGAGAAAAAAACCGGTATGCCACTTGACCAATATGTAGAGTCGACGATTTATCGACCGCTTGGTCTCAAACATACCATGTTCAATCCGCTGAAAAAGGGATTCAAGCCAAAGCATTTTGCAGCAACCGAGCGTCTAGGCAATACAAGAGATGGTGTCATTGATTTTGAAAACATTCGCAGGTATACCTTGCTAGGTGAAGTCCACGATGAGAAAGCCTATTACTCAATGGCAGGTGTCTCCGGACATGCTGGACTTTTCTCTAATACATCAGATATGGCCGTACTGCTTCAGCTGATGCTCAATAAAGGAGGCTATGGGAAAACAACCATCTTTGACCAAGCTTCTATCGATCTCTTTACGGAATCATCAGACACGAACCCAACTTACGGGCTAGGCTGGCGGAAAAACGGCAATACTGACATGGAATGGATGTTTGGGAAATACGCAAGTAAAGAAGCGTATGGACACACAGGCTGGACCGGAACGATGACTTTGATTGATCCAAAACACAATCTAGGCGTCGTCTTGCTGACAAATAAAAAACATTCACCCGTCGTTTCACCTGAAGTCAACCCAAATCAATTTGAAGGTGACCTTTTCCCAACTGGTACTTATGGAAGCATCATGACCGCAATCTACGAATCTTTTAAGTAAAAGGAGGAATTCGATGTTAAAAGCTCTGTTCCCCGCTGCACTCGTTTTGGCCCTGCTCACCTCTTCCATTCCAACGGAAAAGGTGAGCTCTGCCCCTCTCCCAACTGCCAAACAAATGGTTCAGGACATGTCCTTGGATGAAAAAATTGGCCAAATGCTCATGCCAGACTTTCGCAATTGGCAAGCAGAAGGTGAATCCGCTCCTACAGGCTTCACAAAAATGAATAAAGAAGTTTCTCACCTTGTAGAGAAATATCATTTAGGCGGTGTCATCTTATTTGCAGAAAATGTCGTTGATACGAAACAAACCGTCAAACTCACACATGAATTTCAACAAGCATCACCCAACATTCCTTTACTCATTTCCATTGATCAAGAAGGCGGAATCGTCACAAGACTACAAAAGGGAACACATTTCCCAGGAAATATGTCGATTGGTGCCTCTCGAAGTAAGAAAAATGCTTATGACACTGGAAAAATCATCGGCAAAGAATTAAACGCTCTAGGTATCAATACAAATTTCTCTCCTGTTCTTGATGTAAATAATAACCCGAATAACCCCGTCATCGGTGTCCGTTCCTTTAGCTCTGACCCTGAACTTGTCACAAGACTTGGTCTGCAAACCATGAAAGGACTTCAAAAGGAAAAGACCATTTCCACATTAAAGCATTTCCCGGGACATGGTGATACAGCTGTTGATAGTCACTACGGTCTTCCGCTTGTCGAACATGATCTAGATCGTCTTAAAAAGGTGGAGCTGTATCCATTTCAACAAGCAATCAACGCAGGGGCAGATATGGTCATGACTGCTCATGTTCAATTCCCAGCCATTGATGACACAACGTATAAAAGCAAAAAAGATGGCGAGGACATTATGGTTCCAGCAACCTTATCAAAAAAAGTCATCACAAATTTATTAAAAGAAGACATGGGCTTTCAAGGAGTGGTTGTAACAGACGCCCTCAATATGAAAGCGATTGCAGATAACTTCGGACAGGAAGAAGCTGTGGTAATGGCTATTAAAGCAGGCGTCGACATTGCCCTCATGCCAGCACCTGTCACGTCCTTAAAGACAGAAAAAAACCTAGAGAATGTGTTCAATGCTTTAAAAAGAGCAGTTCTCACAAACGAAATTCCGATATCTCAGATCAATCAATCTGTCGAAAAAATCCTTCAATTAAAGATCAAACGCGGCATCATTTCCGCCAATAAATCAGTAAGCCTTGAGAAGAAAATCAAAAAAGCCACACAGCTCGTTGGTCAAAAGTCGCACCGAAAAGCAGAACAAAAAATGGCACGTGAAGGAATCACTCTACTCAAAAACAACGACAAAACCTTGCCTTTTAAGCCTAAAAAGAATGACAAAATCGTACTCATGGCACCATACGAAGATCAAACAAAAGCAATGTCCGTCACAATTGAATCTCTGATCAAACAGAAAAAGATCAAACCTGTGCGTATCCAATCATACGCATTTGCAGATAAGAGCTTCTCCAAAGAAACAGCCAAACTCATTCAAGATGCTGACTATGTCATTACCGGCTCTTACGTTGTCCAAAATGACCCGGCTGTGAATGATGGCGTCATTGATGACGGTGTACAGGATCCGAAAAAATGGGCAACGGCCTTCCCTCGTGCTGTCATGAAAGAAGCAGCAGCACAAAACAAAAAATTGGTCATCATGAGTCTTAGAAACCCTTATGATGCTGCAAATTTCGAGGAAGCCGACGCCTTACTAGCTGTGTACGGTTTTAAAGGCTACTCAAACGGACAATTCAATCAACCGAATATTCCTGCGGGACTAGAAGTGATTTTTGGAGCTGCCTCACCTAAAGGGAAATTGCCCGTCGCTATCCCATCAGTCACTCATCCTAATCAAACCCTTTACCCATTTGGCTATGGACTCAATTTAAAAGGCAAACAGATCAAATAGGAGGGATTCTCTTGAAAAAGACAGCAAGCTTGATACTCGCTAGCATTCTCATGATCAGCACATTGACCGCCGCCTCCCCCGCAGATTCAGAACGAACAGATACAAAAGGAAAAAAAGCAACAGCCAAAACAGGTATCGAAACATTACTCTCAAGTAACCTCTCTTGGCTTAAAGGGAAAAAAGTAGGGCTTATTACGAATCCTACAGGCATTGATGCAAACATGAAAAGCAGTGTCGATCTGCTATTTGAACACCCCGATATTAAACTGACTGCCTTGTATGGGCCTGAACATGGCGTCCGTGGTGATGCACAAGCAGGAGAAGGCGTCGAATCGTATACTGACGAAAAAACAGGCCTGCCTGTTTACTCTCTTTATGGAAAAACAAGAAAGCCAACTCCTGAAATGCTCAAAAATGTAGATGTCCTGCTATTTGATATTCAAGACGTTGGTGCTCGTTATTACACCTATATTTACACGATGGCGTATGCAATGGAAGCAGCTAAGGAAAACAACATTCCATTTGTTGTCTTAGATCGTCCAAACCCAATAGGCGGGCTAAAAGTAGAAGGACCCGTATTAGAGCCAGAACACGCCTCTTTTGTAGGTCTCTATCCCATCCCATTAAGACATGGGATGACAACTGGAGAACTTGCATACATGTTTAACAAAGAGTTTCATATCAACGCTGATGTAAAAGTGATCAAAATGAAACATTGGAAACGATCCATGACGTTCGATGACACGAAGCTGCCGTTCGTCCTCCCTTCACCTAACATGCCGACCGTTGACAGTACCTTTGTTTACCCAGCAACAGGATTAATCGAAGGCACAAACGTTTCTGAAGGCAGAGGAACGACAAAACCGTTCGAACTCATTGGCGCTCCATATATCAATAGCAATGAGCTAGCAGATCATTTAAATGGGTTAAAACTAAAAGGCGTTCAATTTAGACCTGTCTCATTTACCCCTACCTTTTCAAAACATGCCGGGACTTTGTCTCACGGGGTACAGCTTTATGTCACAGACCGAAAATCATTCGAAGCAGTCAAAACAGGTCTATCCATCATCAAAGCAATACATGACTTGTATCCTAATGACTTTCAATTCCTACAAACAGGCAGCTTTGATAAACTCATCGGGAATAGCTGGATCAAAGAAGAAATCAATAAAGGCACTTCCATCAAACACATCATGAAACAATACCACCATGATCTAAAGACATTCGAAAAGAAACGGAAGAAATACCTCATCTATTAATCGCAAAAAAGCCTCCACCTTAAAGGTTGGAGGTTTTTTCATGATAAAGACTTAGTCACAGCAGGTACTTTCAGCTCGAAACGATGAAGTAAAAAGCCAAACAAGGCTGCAAGCACTTGCTGAAACAGCATGCCAATCACGACAGGAACAGCAACAGCAGGCGGGAAAAAGCTAATGGCAAGCACAGCACCCGCGCTAATGTTCCGCATACCGCCCGTATACACAATCGCCACAATTTCTCCTTGGGTACATTTCATCGCCTTTCCAATCAACCACGCAAAAGCATACCCACTCATTGCAATGAAAAAGACAGTCGCTGCTTTGCTAAAAAATGCAGCATCCAGTTCACGCAAATATGGGGCGACAACAGAACTGTTAATCGATACGACAACAAACAAGCCTAATTTTGAAAAAGGAGCCAAGGTCTGACTCATTGCTTTTGTCACCGATGGCTTTGCATACTGACGAACGAGCATCCCTAAAATAGAGGGCAACACCACCATACCGAATAGTCCTTTCATGATCGCCACCATGTCCATATGGACCTGTGTACCAACGAAGATTGACAAACTTACTGGCACAATCAATGGCGAAAGCAATGTATCAATTAATATGATAGATAACGTTAACCCCACATTCCCTTTATACATTGCCGCCCATATTAAACTAGACACACCTGTCGGAATCACCATCGCAAGCGTCAAACCGGTGATCGTCATAGAATCGCCCGCAAATATCAAATGCCCCGCTGACCATGCATAAAGGGGCATCAGCACATGCAAAATCATAAACGATAAAATCAAAGGCAATGGATGCATCACCGTATGTTTTAAAGCTGAAAAAGTAGATGACAAGCTCCCTGAAAATGTCATCACAGCAAACACCCAAGGCACCAAAAAGGTGAAATCTTTTAAATACGCCGCCAATAATACACCAAATAGCACGCTGACAGGCGTAATGAGCGGCATCATCCGGCCGAGCACCTGATTCAAACGGACAAGCATGCCGGCCACCTCCATCCTTCACTTTCTTCCTTGTTCTATTGTAACAAACAGAAAAGTCTTTTTAAGATCCGATCACTTGTTTCATAAGTTTTTGACTAGACGTATCCATTCCAACTACGTCCACCTCTACACCAGCTGTACGATATTTTTCCTTCACACGTTCAATTGCGGCCACACCTGATTCGTCCCATATACGCGCTTCAGACAAATCAATCACAACCGTGTTCAAGTCGTTTCCATGATGGAAGGCTTGAATCAATTCAGTCACGGAAGCAAAGAAAATTTGACCCTTAATTCGATAAATCCATGTACCAGCTTGGCTTTCTGTAGAGGTAATATGCAGTTTTGATATTTTAGCCACAAAGAATACGGCACTAAGCAGCACCCCTGCAAAAACACCCTTTGATAAATCATGAGTGAACACCACCGTCACGACCGTGACAAGCATCACAAGAGAATCTGTTTTTGGGTTCTTTTTCAGCTGCTGGAATGAACTCCAATCAAAGGTACCAATAGAAACCATGATCATGACAGCCACAAGAGCAGCCATCGGAATTTGAACAACCACATCACCGAGCACAAAAATCAATACCATTAAAAATGCACCAGCCACAAAGGTAGAAAGCCGGCCTCGTCCCCCTGCCTTTGTATTAATCACAGATTGACCAATCATCGCACAGCCAGCCATACCGCCAAAAAATCCTGCCACCACATTGGCAATTCCTTGGCCTCTCGCTTCCTTATTTTTACGACTAGACGTTTCCGTCATATCATCTACAATTTGTGCTGTTAATAAAGATTCAAGTAAACCAACCATCGCAAGTGCTAAGGAATAAGGAAAAATGATAGCAAGTGTTTCCCAGCTAAACGGTACATTGGGAATAAGAAAAGTTGGCAAAGAGCTAGGAAGCTCTCCCATGTCTCCAACCGTTCTGACATCAATATGCCCAAATACAGCAATCATCGTCATCACAATAATTGCAATAAGTGGAGAGGGAATAACTTTTGTGACCATCGGCAATACATAAATGATCAACAATGCTCCACCTGTCATGACATACATAGCCATGGATTCCCCAACGAAATGCGGCAGCTGTGCCATGAAGATCATAATTGCCAATGCATTAACAAAACCAACCATCACAGACCTCGGAATAAATTTCATCAGACAAGAAACACGGCACACTCCAAACACAATTTGAATCAAGCCTGTTAAAATCGTAGCTGCGAACAAATACTGCAATCCATGATCTGCAATCAAATTGACCATAACCAGCGCCATAGCCCCAGTAGCGGCAGAGATCATACCTGGCCGTCCACCAACAAACGAAATCACAATCGCAATACAAAACGAAGCATACAAACCGACCTTAGGATCAACGCCCGCAATAATCGAAAACGCAATCGCCTCAGGTATCAAAGCCAAGGCCACTAAAATACCTGCCAGCACATCCTGACGCACATGTCCAAACCATTCTTGCTTTACAAATAAATCTTTCAAACCATCTACTCCTTTTTATATACATACCGTACAAGGAAAAAGAAGGCGAATAAAACTCGGAGATACAGAAAGGAAAAAACAATAACCATTCAATTTCGGGGAAAAAGAGGAACGTACAGAGTCTTTTGTTAGAGAGGATTATCATCACTTTAGTAAGAATATAAGAAAGGAACTAAGGAATCAAGCACAAAAAGAAGGAATGTGTAGAAAATTGATACAAAGCTTACTTACCAATCGATTTATTCCATTCATGAGTCTATTTGTCACTGAGCATGTCCAACATTTAAAACAAACAACAAAAGCCCCTATATAAAAGGGGCTTTTGGTTGATTAACGTAATAATTGAAGTACGTTTTGCGGCTGTTGATTCGCTTGTGCAAGCATAGCTTGAGACGCTTGAGAAAGAATGTTGTTCTTTGTGAACTCACTCATTTCTTTCGCCATGTCAACGTCACGAATACGAGACTCAGCAGCAGTTAAGTTTTCAGCAGATGCACCCAAGTTGTTAATCGTGTGCTCTAGACGGTTTTGTACTGCACCAAGTTTTCCACGTTGAGCAGATACTTGGTTAATAGCTGCATCAACAATACTTAGTTGAGTATCAAAACCAACATCAGTAGCATCTGCTGCATTATCAGCAAACTTTCTTACATCGATGTCTTTAATCGCTTGATTCGCTACAATTCCATTAGCACCTTTCACTCCCAATGCATCTGTACTCATTTTATCAATATGAACTGAGATTTGTTGAGTTGCATTAGCACCGATTTGGAACACTAAAGCATTACCACTTGCTGGAACTGCAGGTGTACCTGTATCTGGATCATCTGGATCTGTCGGCGGAATTGCTGGTGTTCCTGGGGTTCCTTTAAATGAACCATCTAATAATTTTTTACCGTTAAACTCTGTACGATTTGAAATTCCATCTACTTCTTCTTGTAAAGCTTTAATTTCATCTTGGATAGATTGAAGGTCAGACTCTTTATCCTGTGTACCAGTATTTCCAGCTTGAACGACTAGTTCACGAACACGTTGAAGGATTGAGTGAGTTTCAGTCAATGCCCCCTCAGCTGTTTGGATAAGAGAGATACCGTCCTGTGCATTTTTAGATGCCATTTCTAATCCGCGAATTTGTCCACGCATTTTTTCAGAGATCGCTAGACCTGCTGCGTCATCTCCTGCACGGTTGATTTTAAGACCAGAAGAAAGCTTCTCCATGTTCTTTTGGCTCGCACCGTTGTTTGCAGACAAACGGTTTAATGTGTTAAGTGCCGCGATATTGTGGTTAATTCTCATTTCCTATTACCTCCATGTAATTTTTTTCGAGCTTGTCTACAAAGTCCATTTAGATGAGAAGCTCTTCCTTAGAATTTCCGATTTCTAAGGCATGTGTATAGTAGTCATACAGATCACCTTTTGGCTCTCTAACTTTACTACTATCTGCAACACCAGTTATGGCAATAATCATGAAAACTCCTTCTATTAATACTCACCATAACAATGAGTAGCGTGTTACCTACTATAGACAGACCTACCACATATTTTAGTTTGTGGAAATTGTTTATTTCACAAATTCGACACATTTAAAATGCATAAAAGGAAGATGAAATTCTATCAACTACGTTTTCAGGAGGAGAAACATAATTAGTGTAAAATTGTGTGGAAACAATACTTTTTCATATACCTAGAATCACTCGATAAAGTAACAGAGAAAAGAAAAAGGATTTTGAGATAAGGATTCACTTCAAAAAAGAACGATGAAAAATAACATCAAAAAAGCCCCTGTTCTTTATGATCAGAGGCTTTACCTTTTTCACTTTTTCAATGCTTTTTGAAGAGCTGCTTTTATCTTCGAACCGTTCCATCTTTTATATGGCACAACGTTGACCAATGGAATGCCTTGCTCTGTCATCAACTAGACGAATTAGCATTGTACGTTCTCAACTACCTTTTTATATTTAAATAAATAGTGGGAGCGATTCGCAAAAAAGCACGATATAAGAAAATTCATTTGCATGATATGTGTCATACTCATTCTACAATGTTAATTAACCAAATTGGAAAAATACCTGGCTTTAATATTAAGTCTGTATCTCAACGTTTAGGGCATGCAAATGTAAAAACCACGCTTGAAACTTATACGCATGCATTCAAAGAAGCAGACACTTTGGTTGCAGATGCAATTTCAAATCTATTGCAAGCTAAGTGATCCGATCCCAATTCGATCCCAAGCAATTAAAAAAGACATAAAAAAAAGCCTTCTCATCATCGAGAAACCTTGTCAGAACAATATTTAGAGGAAAGCTTCCAAGCGGGCTCGAACCGCTGACCTCTTCCTTACCATGGAAGTGCTCTACCTACTGAGCTATGGAAGCATGGCTCCGCAGGTAGGACTCGAACCTACGACCGATCGGTTAACAGCCGATAGCTCTACCACTGAGCTACTGCGGAATGGATAAAGTAACTTCTTCCATTGGAAGGATATAAACAAAAAGCTTGGCGGCGTCCTACTCTCACAGGGGGAAACCCCCAACTACCATCGGCGCTGAAGAGCTTAACTTCCGTGTTCGGTATGGGAACGGGTGTGA
>NZ_JBQEPF010000015.1:0-67033 GCF_052045575.1 Bacillus sp. 22190
TACGGAGGAAATATCGTCAATGAACTGACAGGCGTGAACGATGCAAAACGTGCCGCAACAGGTGTCGATCCGATCACAGGTGAAGAACTCACCGCAGGCCAGCGAGTCGCCGCAGGCGGCATGGCAGCAGCAGGCTACATCCCGATCGTCGGATGGGCGGGCCGTATTTTCAAAGGCGGTAAAGCCGTTTATAAAACGACTCAAGCCACGTCAGCCGCAGTCAGAGCAGTCGACATTTACAAGACATCACAAATATCCTTTGACGCCCTGAAAACATCACAAAAAGGCTTATATGGCCTCACCGCAACAAACGGCTTCAGCGAAGCGATTACGGGTCGAGACATGTTTGGAAATAAAGTCTCGAAAGAACAGCAAGAAGCCAGTATGAATGCGGCTCTGGGGATGCTTTTGCCGTTTGGGGCGAAAGGGTTTCAAGGGAAGATGGGGATTAAGGGTGCTGAAAAATATAATACCCATACGATGAAACACATTTATCATGGTGAAATTAATAAAAGAGGAAAAGCAGTTGGTTATCATCATGAAAGTATGCAAGGTGGTAAGATTATTCCAGGAAGTGAAAGTTTACCTGATAAAAACGGTATTTATAGAGCTAAAGTTGAAATTGAAGGAGTTGAAAAAGTAGCTAAATCAAGTTTCTTTCCTAAGGAATGGAACCGCATTGATGTGTTAAAAGCTATCGATGAAGCTTACCAAAATAAACAACAGATAGGTCCTAATAAATTTAAAGGTATAACATCATCAGGAATTAAAATAGAAATGTATTTGAAAAAAGATGGATCAATAGCTACAGCATATCCATTATATAAAAAATAATATGAAGGTGATTAACTTATATGAGATATCCATATGAATTTAAGGAAGACCAATTTGGTGATTTAGCAATCATACTTCCCGAAGAAATAAGTATTTTCTCAGATTTTATACAAGATATTTCATCGATAGAAGAAGTGGATGAATATATAGGATATATTCAAAATGTTATAGATGGAGTATATGAGAAATTTGAAATTACATTGAATGCTACCAGTGTAAATATTAAAAAAGATGAGACAGTAGTTGAACATCATTATAGGATTGAAGAACCTCTTGAAAATAAAATTGAAACGAAGGAATTCATAGAATTGTTGTTAATTTGGAGAGAGAAAATACCGGAAATATTCGAAGGTTAAACATCATTGTCGAGACTGAAAAATAAAAAGCACTTTATTGTTATTCAAGGCAAAAAGTGCTTTTTGTTATGAAATAAAACTTTAGATAATTGTCTAAAAAAGAAGTTGCCAAAAATGATCCCAAAAAGAATAACAAGAAGCTCAGTCTACCGTTTTTGGTATGAAAAAGCACTCGATTTATGGGAAATAATTTTAGATGACTCCGTGGAGACAGCTTACTACCATTAATAAAGAATGCTGTGTATATGCCTTGAAAGGAGACATGATGATGTTAAGAGTAACAGAATATAAAGACAGTCAGCCTATAAATATTGAAAATGATCTTTATACACCGATTAATATAGAGTTCGGTAGTTGGAATATATCAAAAGAGCCAACGATATATTGGAAAACTGAAGATTTTAAGAAATTCCTAATTAAAATAGGCATAATGAAGGGTCTCTGTGCTTAAAGCAAACAGAATATTTTATCAGAACGCTCTAAAATAATAAATATGAAAGTTATAAAATGAAAGGGGTTTACATGATGGATGATATTCTGACAAAAAAAATAATTACAGAAAGTGGTACGGAGTTTGAAAAATCTCTAGAATATGGAGGACCCTACGAGCTAGCAATTGTAGAATTTACTAAAGAAGGAGAAGAAAAACTTTTTACAGGACTAGCCTATGATTTATATGAAAATGGAAATATTGAAAGTTATTTCTATGCAGAGCAAGGTGTTAAGCAGGGAAAGTATGTTGAATTTTACTCAAATGGAAATGTGAAAAAAATAGGTAATATGAATAAAAGTGCTGCAGACGGATATCAAGTCGAGTTTTTTGAAAATGGAAATAAAAAGTATGAATCTGAATATATAGCTGGTCGGAAAATGACTTATATAAAGTACGATGAAAACGGAAGTATTGTAGAGCAAAAAACAGAGCCTGATGAATCTGATTTAAAATACGTCGAAAAATTCAATGGTTAATAAGGAAAAATAAATTCGAATAATGATTGAAATAATTGGAGTAATATTAATCTGTCTCAAAATAAAGAGAAGGCTTATATATAAAATGTGATAAAATTTATTAATCTTGACTACTGATCCCTGTAAGATATGCAGATATCGAGACACGCATTATTCGAAATGAGCTATTAACAAAAAAGGGGAATAAACCATGCTATGGATTTTCACACAAAACGAACAAAGTTTCGTTAATGTTCACGAAGTCACAGTAACCGGTAAAAAGATTGAAGGGTTTATCGCAGGCAGTGATTCTTGGGTCAAGACGCTCGGCAAGTATGACTCAAGCGATCGAGCGTCAGAGATCCTTCAAGACATTGTGAAAGTAATTGAAAAAAACCCAAATGGTACGATGACCTATCGGATGCCTCAGCAGTAAAAAAGAAACCACCTTTCCATTGCGAAAAGGTGGTTTTGTTTATGAAGGTGTTTTAGTAAAAGCTAAAAATAACGGGATGCCTGTGCCGACAAGTGTAGTGGCGAATAGGAACATACCGCAAATGAATAGAAAATGACTGGCTGAAAAGACGAGTGCCAGAATGAGAAACACGATGCTGAGTCCTGCCATGCTATATGATGGGACAAAGCGGCGTTTGTATGTGGCTTTCTTTGTTAGGAATGAGAAGAAAATGCCAAATAATAAAGGGACAATCCATAAGTAAAATAAAATAATAAGAGACATACATAATACCTCGATTTTTTCCTTCTATTTTATCAGATGCCAATCACAACGGATACTACAAAGCTTCACTTTGTAAAATAGTTCATGCAATCGACACAATTAAGTGGGCTGATTGATTGAATTCGTTTTTTGTTTCATATATTCAGGCTGTAAAAGTGCGTACACACAGTGATCGGCAAAGTGGTCGCCCAGCCATTCACATTGTCTTAATATGCCTTCAAGTGAAAAAGATAAACGCTCTGCGATGCGTCTGCTTTTTTGATTATCAACAGCGGCCCTTATTTCAATGCGATGCAGACCGCACTCTTCAAATAAATAGTGAATGACCGCTTTGCATGCTTTTGTCATGATGCCTTTTCCTTGATAGCCTTCCCCGAGCCAATAGCCAATGGAAACCGTCCGATTAATCCAATGAATTTGGTGGGTGCCAATGATACCAACGAGTTCTCCATGTGACCAGATTCCAGCCTGAAAACCATTGTTTTGCAAAGCTTGCTGCATGGCACCTTGAATAAACGCCATGCTATCTTCTTCTGTCTGCGTCGAATCGACCCATAGCATCCATTCACGTAAGTGCTCTCTTGAGCGTTGGATGAGCAGATACAGACTTCTCGCGTCTCTTGGTTCAAGCAGCCGCATGGATAGATCTTGATCCTGATAAAAAAACATGTGATCACATCCTCTCAAGGGAAATTCTACCACAACCCGATATAAAAGACAGCCTGATCACTGTCTTTTACATAAACGTATCCACAATTAAAAACAGATTAAGTGCGACAACAAGAGCTGCTATCACCCAAGATATTCCGGTCACCCAGCGAGCATTCGTCAAATCGCCCATAATTCGTTTTTTACTTGTAAACAAAATGAGCGGAATTAAAGCAAACGCAATTCCAAAGGATAAGACCACTTGACTCATCACAAGCGCAGATGTCGGATTGACCCCAGATGCAATGATCGCAATAGGGGGAATGATGGTAATCAGCCGGCGGACATACAGCGGAATGCGGTACTGAATAAAACCTTGCATGATAATATCGCCTGACAGTGTACCGACAGAAGAACTGGAAAGTCCGGCTACAAGCAGACCTACACCAAATAAGATCGCTGATACAGGACCTGCGAGAGTTCCAAAATGCTGAAATGCTACATCTAAATCCTCAACAAAAAGACCATTTTTAAAAAATAAAGCAGCTGCTACAATCAACATGCTGGCATTGATAGCGCCAGCAACTACCATCGCAATGAGGATGTCTAAAAACTCAAAACGAAAAATCAGCTTTTTCTCTTTTTCCGTTCTGCCGACGACTCTTCTTTGCGTTAAGGCTGAATGGAGATAGATCGCATGCGGCATCACCGTAGCGCCTAAAATACCAGCGGCAAGCAGTACGCTGTCTGTCCCTTCAAACCTTGGAATGAACAGTCCACCGGCGACACTTGCAAGATCAGGTTTAGCCACAAAGGTTTGTACAGCGAAAGCAATCACGACAACAAACAGCATACCGGTAATTCCTGCTTCTAATGCTCGATAACCTCGTCTTTGGAGCTCTAAAATGGCAAAAGAACCGATCGCTGCAATAATCGATGCTTCAAGCAGCGGGATACGAAAGAGTAAGTATAAACCAAGGGCAGCCCCGATAAATTCGGCTAAATCTGTGGCGATAATGACGAGTTCGCCCTGAATCCATAAACCGATCGAGACTGGTTTTGGAAACTCTTCTCGAGCAATTTCAGGTAAATTTTTCCCTGTTGCGATTCCAAGCTTTGCAGACAAAGACTGGATGAGTAAGGCCATGAGATTGGATATGAGAATGACCCATAACAGAAGGTAGCCATATTTCGAGCCAGCCGCAATGTTGGTCGCAAAGTTTCCTGGATCAATATAGGCAATGGCTGCGATAAAAGCAGGTCCGAGAAAAGGAAGGAGCCTTCTAAAACCCTTCACCTTTCCTTCAAGTGCACGCTCCGCTGCCACTGACATGTGGGCTTGTGCCTCGATGTATTTGTTTGTCATATGTCATCACCTAGATTCTACAAAGTTTTGCTTTGGCACAAAAAGTTTCCTCGATGCAATTTTTAATCATCATATGCCCATCTTCATGAAAAGTCAACTATCTGAACTAATAGGTTTGTTTATCATATGTAAGTGAAAAAAATAGATACCTTGTCAATCAAAACATAAAAAACACCGCCTCTGATCTTAGGCGGTGCATCCTCTGCTTCCTCTTCTTTTGTATCGTTTTTTAAGAAACCCTTGATCCAACGCTGCGGAAGATCAGGCTTAAAATAATGACAAAAATGGCTGCTCCTAAGATCGCTGGAATGATCGCAAATCCTGCCAGACTAGGACCCCACGTTCCAAGTAATCCATGACCAATCCAAGCACCTGCAAGCCCGGCAATCATTGAACCGATCCAGCCTCCTGGCACACTGCCTCCAGCGAGTGCACTCCCAATGAGACCAATGACAATCGCCACAACTAATGAAATCAGAAATCCTAACATGTTGATCACTCCTCTTTTGTTTGTTTATTGTTTACTAAGCAATAACCGTTTTAAAAGAGATTAAAACCTTTCGGAACCACTTCAATGTTCGATACGTATGATGGACAAGGATTGTGTATAATAACAGACATATACTTGAACGGCATCTAAGGAGGCAAATCGCATGGAGGAAAGAGAGTGGTTAAAAGCACAATTAAAAGAGATTGAAAAGTGGGAGAAAGACCAGCAAAAGGTATGGTTTTGGGAGAAACTTAGCCGGCTTCCATTTCAAATGCTGGACAAGCTGACCCCTGCCTTTATTCAAAAAAAAATCGGTGTGTTATTAGATGAGATGGGGCACTATATTCAATCAGGCGGTGTCTATTTGACGTCAGAGAAAGGCATTATTCATCAATTTCAAAAGAAATGTGCCGATGAATCGATTCAGCGTATTGAAGATATTGAGGCGGCTCCAATCGAGGTCATGGATGCCATTAGTGATCAGATGGGGAAAAACCGAACAAACCTCGCCACTGTGCAAGGTGCGACAACAGGTGTCGGAGGTATGTTTACATTAGCGGCAGATATTCCGGCTGTCCTCGGTCTCTCTTTAAAAACATTACAGGATATCGCCGTCACCTATGGCTATGATCCGAAAAATAAAGAAGAACGAGTCTTTATCATTAAATGTTTACAGCTGAATTCTGCTGACGTTGTTGGGAAAAAATCAATATTAAAAGAGCTGAAGAGCTATCATGCATCAGAAGGGAAGCACGAAAACATGATCTCTCAAATTCAAGGATGGCGTGAGGTCGTATATAACTACCGTGATTCGTTTGGCTGGAAGAAGCTGTTTCAACTTGTCCCAATTGCGGGGATTTTGTTTGGTGCAGCGTCCAACCGCTCACAGTTAAAAGGAATTGCCGAAACAGGCATCATGCAATATCGAAAGCGCAGAATATTAACAAGATTAGAGGAGCTCGCTCAGCAAGAACAGCGTGACTCCGGCGCATAAAAAAATCCCTTTCTCGAAGGGATTTTTTATTTGGTCTCAGCATCTTCATCAAACGCTTGAATCGGAGAATATTCATAGCGTGCCCGGAGCTCGCGGATTTGTTTGATCAAGGTGGAACCGATGATCCTTTCTGCTTCATCATACAAAGGATCGAGCGCTTTCATCCATTTTTGCCGCTCTGCTGGTGTTAATTCGTGTATGGCAATTGGAGATTCGCGTTTAATTTCCTCCAGTTGATCCTTGTTCATTTGTTCGGCATGTTTTTCGTTCCATGCCGTTGTTTCTTCCATCGCTTCGAGTAAAATTCGCTTCGTCTCAGGTGTTTGACGATCAAAAAAGGATTGATCTGTTAAGATGACATACCCTAAATACCCGTGATTACTGATCGTCATATAGTCTTGTATATGATAGAATTTTTTTGAATAAATATTTGAAATTGTATTTTCTTCACCGTCTACTTTTTTTGTTTCTAGCAGCTGAAACGTTGAATTAAACGATTCCTGATAGGGTTTTGCACCAAGAAGCTTGAATTGCTTTTCAATCATGTCACTTTGCATAATACGGAGAGATTGCTTTTTTAAATCACTAGGCTGCTTGATTGGGCCTTTATTCGAAGTGATTTGCTTAAAGCCATTTGTCCAGTAGGCCATTCCCTTTAGTCCGTCTTTTTGCAGTGTGCCGAACAGTCTCTGTCCAATCGCACCATGTAACCCTTCTTGGACAGCATCGTAGTTAGAAAAGGCAAAGGGCAGATCAAGTGCCAGCCATTCAGGGGACAGCATGCCGAGCTTTGACGTAGACGGAGCAATAAATTGAACTTGATTCTCTTTTAGTGCATTAATTTCTTCGATATCAGAATAAAGACTCCCGTTTGAAAAGATTTGAATGCTGATCCTGCCGTCGGATTTTTCATGAACAAGCTCAGCAAATTTCTTTGCAGCCAGCCCTTTTGGGGTATTATCTGCGACAACATGGCTGAATTTGAACACAAGCTGATCCTTCAGCCCAGTCTGTTCATCGTCGAAGGTCGTCGCTGATTTAGGCATCATATGATAAAAACCAAAGTATAAAGCGGTTACAAAACCGATGATGAGCAATAGCGTATAGGCGAGTAAATTCTTCATGCGTCAGATCCCCCTTATGTCAAGGATACTTGACAGAGGAAGAATTCGTAAAGATACAGGTGAAAAAATGATGAGAAATCGACTGAAATTACAACAATTATCTATTAGATGGAAGCTCACCATCCTCACATATTTCGTTGTCATTTTTGCCCTTTTAATCGGAGGAATTGTTCTGGTCGGGGGAATTCAGCAAACAGAGGAACGAGAACTTCGAAAAAGGCTCATGAACACGGCAAGAACAGTAGCTGAGATGAATGAGGTAAAGCAGGCGTTGGATGATCAGACAAAGGAGCGTGCGCGGTTGCAGCATGCCATTGAAGAGATTCGGATTATCCAAGATGCTGACTACATTGTTGTCATGGATATGGATCACGTGCGATTGACACATCCAGTGAAAACAAGGATTGGCCAGCGCTCTGAGGGGACAGATGAAGAACCTGCCTTTGCAGAGCATATCTATTTCTCAGAAGCACAGGGAGAGCTTGGCACAGCCATTAGAGCTTTTTATCCAGTAAAGGATGAAAAATTTAACCAAACAGGGGTTGTACTAGTCGGAAGAACATTGCCGAGTATGGCAGATATATTAGGAGAAATGAAGCAGGATATCCTCATGATCCTTCTGCTCACGCTCAGCTTCGGGCTTGTCGGTTCATTTTTGCTCGCCCGTCATATTAAACAGCAAATGTTTAAGCTGGAGCCGCATGAGATTGTCAGAATGCTAGAGGAACGCACCGCTACTTTTCATTCAATTAATGAAGGGGTCATTGCCATTGATAACCAGCACATGATCACCATTTTTAATGAAAAAGCAAAGCAAATTTTCAGCGTGACAGGTGATGTCGTGGGCCGAAATATTTGGGATGTGCTGTCAGATACAAGGCTTCCAGAAATCATTGACCGTGCAGAACCCGTCTACAATGAAGAAATTCATATGAGCGGAAAGCGGATCATGAGCAGCCGAATCCCAATTGTGATGAAAAAGAAAATCATCGGAGCGGTTGCTATTTTTCAGGACCGGACAGAGGCGGCCAAATTGGCGGAGGAATTAACCGGGGTGAAGAACTTCGTTGATGGCCTGCGGGTGCAAAATCATGAACATATGAATAAGCTTCATACAATTGCGGGATTAATTCAGCTGGGGAAAGCCGATCAAGCACTCGATTTAGCGTTTCAAACGACCGAAGAGCAGGAGCATGTGACGGACTTTCTCCACCGTGTGATACAGCATGATGCAGTTGCTGGTTTATTGATGAGCAAGATAAGAAGGGGCAAGGAGCTTGGAATCAAGGTTGAAGTAGATGAAAATAGCAGTCTGCGCGATTTCCCAGAGCGGCTGGATCAGCATGATATGACGAAGCTGCTTGGCAATCTGATCGAGAACGCCTTTGCCGCGTATGATACTGTAGAAAGAGACACAAAACTCATTTCTATTAGTATTGATCAAACAGAGGATGTCCTCGCGATCTTAATTGAAGATTATGGATCTGGAATAGAAGAGGACATGATTCCTCATATTTTCGACAAAGGCTTTACTCACGGTAAAGAAGGCGGAACAGGCTACGGGCTGTATATTGTAAAAACGATTATCGACAAAGGAATGGGAAATGTAGAAGTCACATCAAGCATCGGCATTGGTACCACCTTCTCAATCGAATTCCCAATGACAATAGAGGAGAGAGACAGATGACTCAGATTAAGGTGCTATTAATTGAAGATGACCCGATGGTGCAAGAAGTCAATAGAGAGTTCATTAAGAGTGTCCCTGGCTTTCAAGTTGCGGCTGTAGCAGGAAATGGCGAGCAGGGCATCCAGCTCATCAAAGACATTCGCCCAGATCTTGTGGTGCTCGATGTGTATATGCCTAAAAAAGATGGCGTCAAAACACTGCAAGACATCAGAAAGCAAAAGATGCAGGTGGATGTGATTGTGATTTCGGCAGCAAAGGACAAAGAGACGATCGGCACCATGCTTCAAAATGGTGCCCGAGATTATATCATTAAGCCATTTAAGTTTGAACGGATGAAAGAATCTCTTGAAAGCTATAAAGCGTTCAAATCAAAAATTCGTACCGCAGCAGAATTTTCTCAAGAGATGCTCGATGATATCATACGAAAGCCTGCAGTTAAGCAGGAAGACACATGGCTTCCTAAGGGGCTGAATGTGCATACGATGAATGAAATTAAAGCCTATATGCGTCTGCAAGAAGGAGCGCAGTCTGCAGAGGAAGTCGCCAATGCACTTGGGATTGCACGTGTCACGGCACGCCGTTATTTAGACTTCCTTGTAAAAGAAGGCGAGCTGAAATTAGATATGCAATATGGCGGGGTCGGACGCCCTGTGAATAAATATATCGTACATTCTGACTAAGAGACCAAAAAGACCAAAATGTACGATATGTCCATAAGCTTCACAGCCTTTGATGAAATCGCTATCATTTACCTACAGATAACAGTTAAGCGTTTACATCAAAGGGTGAGGGAGTTGATTTTTTATGAAGAGGCTATTGAAGAACCTGACATTTCAGGTCATTGCAGCTGTCATTATCGGGATCATTGTTGGGATGGTTTGGCCAAACGTCGGGAAAGAAATGAAGCCGCTTGGTGACACATTTATTAATGCAGTGAAAATGGTCATTGCACCCATTATTTTCTTAACCATTGTTCTTGGAATTGCCAAGATGGGGGACATGAAAAAGGTTGGAAAAGTTGGGGGAAAAGCTTTTATCTATTTTGAAGTTGTGACGACACTTGCGCTTGTCATCGGACTGTTTGTGGTCAATATCATGAAGCCGGGAGCAGGTCTTGACTATAGTAAGCTTGAAAAAGGGGATGTCTCGCAATATACCCAAAATGGGGGACAGGGTATCGACTGGATGGAGTTTGTCACACACATTGTGCCATCTAACATGGTAGATGCCTTTGCAAAGGGAGATATTTTACAGGTCTTATTCTTCTCTATTTTATTCGGTGTTGCGCTCGCTGCACTTGGCGAGAAGGGGAAAGGCATCATCGAATGGCTTGATAAGCTGTCGCTTGTCTTCTTTAAAATCATTGGTTACATTATGCGTGCCGCGCCATTAGGGGCATTTGGAGCAATGGCTTATACAATTGGACACTTCGGTTTAGCTTCGATTAAACCACTGGCTAGTCTGATGCTTTCCGTTTATATGACGATGTTCCTGTTTATTTTCGTCGTGCTGAACATCATTTGTAAAATGTATGGCTTCAGCCTGTTCGGTTACCTCCGTTTTATCAAAGATGAAATTTTAATTGTTCTTGGCACAAGTTCTTCAGAATCTGTCCTGCCAAGAATGATGGATAAAATGGAACGCTACGGGTGCTCTAAGTCGGTTGTTGGACTTGTCATTCCGACAGGCTATTCCTTTAACTTAGATGGAACCTCAATCTACTTGTCCATGGCCGTGGTCTTCTTAGCGCAAGTGTTTGGGGTGGACCTATCCATCGGACAGCAGATCACGATTATCCTTGTTCTGATGCTCACATCAAAAGGAGCAGCTGGAGTCACAGGAAGCGGATTTATCGTGCTAGCTTCTACACTTGCTGCACTTCAGGTTATCCCGCTAGAAGGTCTTGCACTGCTGCTAGGGGTCGACCGTTTCATGAGTGAAGGAAGAGCAATTACGAACCTGATTGGAAATGGAATTGCTACAATTGTTGTAGCGAAAAGTGAAGGGGAATTTGACGAAGCGAAGAGTAAAACAGCGCTACAGGAAATGCGAAATATCAAGCAGGCTGTTTAGTATAAAAACAACCAAAAACCGAAACCTTATGTTCTACATGGGGTTCGGTTTTTTCTTGTGTAAAAAAAGAAAAAACATAAAAGCTTGATAAATTTAGGACGAATCGTAAGACCTCATTGACCTTTTGTTATATAATTTACAGAAAGATCCGATATAATGAATATGAGATCCAACGAAAAATAGACTTTAGTCCTGGCAGGTGTGTAACGTATGGCGGCATTTTTTAAATTGTTCGAAAAACCTGGTGTCAAGAGGTTTTCAGTATTTGTAGTATTAGCCACAGCATTATATCTATTAAGAGGAATGATGAATTTAATTCTCCTGACCTTCATTTTCACCTTTTTAATGAACCGGTTAGAAGAGGTCATAAGAGGCTTTTTAAATCGCTTCCTGAAAATAGGACAGAAATCAGTCATCACCATTTTGTACATCCTTCTAGCTGGTGGATTGACGTTTGGCGGCTTTGTGTTTGTGCCCATCATCGCTAAACAGGTGGAACAGTTATTTCATTTAGGGAAAAAGATTGCAGATCATCCACAAGATTTACCCTTCTTTGACGTCGTCACCAATGTGTTCGGAGATTTCAAAATATCTTCTTTCTTCGAGAAAGGGTTTAATTTCCTCTATACATACTTAACAGATTTCAGCACGTTCAGTATCCAGGTCATTATGTCCTTAATATTAAGCATGTTCTTCCTGTTCGAAAAGGAACGCCTCATTCAATTCATGAATAAGTTCAAAACGAGTAAAATCTCCGTGTTCTATCATGAAATTGCCTTCTTTGGACGTAAGTTTTCCAGAACATTTGGTAAGGTACTTGAAGCACAGTTCATCATTGCAACAGTTAACTGTGTCTTAACGACAATTGCGCTTGGCATTATGGGCTTCCCGCAATTATTTGGATTAGCGGTCATGGTCTTCTTGTTAGGTTTAATTCCGGTAGCGGGTGTGGTCATCTCTCTCGTTCCACTCAGCATCATTGCGTATACACTTGGAGGCGGAATGTACGTCCTATATATTGTGCTGGTGATCGTGATCATCCATGCCATTGAAGCCTACTTCTTAAATCCGAAGCTCATGTCAGCTAAAACAGAGCTCCCTATTTTCTTCACGTTTATTGTCCTGATCTTTTCTGAACACTATATTGGCATTTGGGGCCTGATTATCGGCATCCCAATCTTTGTGTTTATCTTAGATATCTTGGAGGTCACGAATAAGGAAGAAAGTAATTAAAAAGTTCATATGAACCTGTTTACAATTTTCTAAAAATAAGGTATAAATAGTATGAAAATATCATATTACCACACGCTTAATCCTTCTAAAGGAATGGGGGACCCAAGTTTTTGGGGTGAATTTTTCTTATTTAAGAAAAAAGGACATCTCTTCGTCCTAACCCGTCAGCTAACCTCATCAGCGTGAAGAGAGTAGACAGTGGTACACGTATGGACACGCAGGCCCACGAGAAGACTCTCTCGTGGGCCTTTTTGACGAGGAAGGGGAGATTTTATTGAAGCTTGCGACGAAAATTATTATTGCTTTAATTGTAGGTGCAATCACAGGACTACTACTCAACATTTTTGCTCCAAACGTATTCAAAGTGTTAGACCCTTATCTATTTACACCTCTAGGTCAAATCTTCTTAAACCTGATTAAAATGTTAGTTGTACCGATTGTCTTCTTTTCGATCACACTTGGTGTAGCAGGCCTTGGCGATCCGAAAAAACTTGGCAGAATCGGCGTAAAAACCATTACTTACTTTCTACTCACTACGACTTTTGCCATCATTATTGGCATTTCATTGGCCTTACTTATTAAGCCAGGCACATTTGGCAATTTTGATACGAAAGCGGCAGAATATTCCGCTGAGGAAGCCCCATCAATGGCAGACACACTACTCAATATTATTCCAACCAATCCAGTCCAATCTCTAGTTGAAGGAAATATGCTTCAAATTATCGTCTTCTGTGTATTTTTAGGTCTTGGCATTGCCTTGCTCGGTAAAAAAACAGAAGGTTTGCTGAAGCTGTTTGAACAAGGAAATGAATTAATGATGTATCTTGTCGGTGTTGTGATGAAATTCGCACCGTACGGGACATTCGGTTTGATCGCAACGGCAATTGGCAGTCAGGGGCTCGATGCCATGAAAGCGATGGGACTTTACTTCTCAGTCGTCTTAATTGCGCTGATCTTGCATTTCTTCCTGACCTATGGGTCAACCGTTGCCCTATTAGCTAAACGAAATCCAATGGCATTCTTCAAAGGATTTTCTCCAGCGATGGTTGTGGCATTTAGTACATCAAGCAGTAACGCAGTACTGCCAGTATCAATGGAAACAGCTCAAAAGCGTTTGAAGGTGCCAGAACCTATTTCAAGCTTTGTGCAGCCGCTAGGTGCGACCATTAATATGGATGGTACAGCGATCATGCAAGGGGTTGCGACTATTTTTATCGCACAAGTGTATGGAGTTGAATTAACCCTTGTTCAAATGCTGACAGTTGTCTTAACAGCAGTACTAGCAAGTATTGGCACAGCAGGTGTCCCAGGGGTAGGGCTCATCATGCTAGCCATGGTTTTAAATTCCGTGAATCTTCCTGTTGAGGGCATTGCGCTGATCCTTGGCATAGACCGCTTATTAGACATGGCAAGAACCGTGGTCAATATTACAGGTGACGCAGCATGTGCGGTGATTGTTTCTGAAACCGAAAAGAAACATGAGAAGGAAGCACCAACACCTAATTTATCACTTTAACAACAAGAAGGGCTGACTGGATCAGCCCTTTTTTTCGTGGAACGGCTTGTCTAGCGTGATATACTTTTTACAGGATGAGCGGCCGTAACTGCCGCCATAGGTTTTACATTAGAAGGAGGAACCACTTTGCAGTCTGCTGTTTTACACATAGAGAACGTCGATAAACAAATTGGCCGGCATCAAATTTTGCAACATATTTCGATGGACATTAGGCAAGGGGAAATTGTCGGTTTACTTGGACCAAATGGGTCTGGAAAAACGACCTTGATTCGATTGATCGTTGGCTTGATGAAAAAAAACAACGGCCGGATCATCATAAATGGATATTCTCAAGATGATGATCATCAAAAGGCGATGTCATCTGTTGGGGCGATCATAGAAAATCCGGAATTTTATTCATATTTAACAGGTTTTGAAAACCTTGAGCTGTATGCGTCTATGCATGATGGAGTTTCAGAAGAGCGCATTCTTGAAGTGGTAAAAAGAGTTCGTCTGGAGCACGCCATTCATCAGAAGGTCAAAACGTATTCACTAGGGATGAAACAAAGGCTCGGGATTGCACAAGCAATTTTGCATAAGCCCAATCTGCTCATTTTAGATGAACCAACAAATGGGCTTGATCCCGCAGGAATGAAGGAGTTTCGAGAGCACTTGCAACTGCTTGTACAAGAAGAAGGTGTCTCTGTGTTATTTGCTACACATCTATTGCATGAAGTAGAAGAGCTTTGTGACCGCATGATCATCATTCAAAAAGGACAGATCAAAGCCAATACAAACCTTCGCGACATGGAAGGAAAAGAGCAGGTGCTGATGAATATTCAGCCAGTAGAAAAGGCAGTTTCATGGCTAGATACGCAAGGATATACATATGAACAAAGGGATCAACATGTGCTGGTTCAACTGAATAAAGACCGTGTGCCGGAGCTGAATAAACAGCTTGTCTTAGCAGAATTTGATGTACTTGAAATGACGCCTCAAAAACAATCAATTGAAGAGGCCTTTATGAAATGGACGGAAGGCGGGACGGCAGATGCTTCAACTCATCAAGAATGAACATAAAAAAATCACGAGACAAAAGATCACATTCATTGCACTTGGACTGATTGTTGTCTTTCAATTGACGATGGCTCTAGCATTGAAACGAGTCATTTCCGGGCTTGGCGGGCAAGATACAGTCGCAAACTATTTTGCTTATTCCACGAATGTTGTGTTTATTTTACAAGTGTTCGCTGTCGTGATTGGCGCCACATTGATCTCAACAGAGTTTCAAAAAAGAACCATCAAGTTCTTGTTGATTCGGCCAAAGACAAGGCTTCATATTTTCTTGTCAAAATACATCACTCTTGTGCTGATGGTCCTTTACCTGTTTGTTTTTTATTATGTGTTCGCTTTTCTTTTTGGCCTTATTTTCTTTGGTACTGATTTTGATGAAAGCACTGGGCGATTATTTCTGCACACATTTGCTGTGATTGGATCACAGTGGGTGGAAGTAGTCATGATGGCAAGCTTTGCTTTTCTGTGCTCAAGTTTGTTTAGAAACAGTCTGATTGCACTTGTGACTTCATTTTTCGTCTTATACGCAGCGAAATCATTAGTGTCGATCATGTCTCTGTTAGAAAATCAGTGGGGGAAGATTCTACTTTTCGCTAATACGGACTTCACACAATACAGTTTTCAAGGTCCGCCGCTCTTTCAGGGCATGAGCCCTCTGTTTTCGCTATTCATTGTAGGGGTGCATTTTGTTTTCTTTGTTGGTGCTGCTTGGCTCCTTTTTTGGAAGCGTGATGTAAATGTGTAAAAATTGTGTCAAATAACAAGAAAAATTCGTGACATCTTTGTGAAAACGAGTCTGTATTTCACGATAACCGGCTGATTTTGTCTTATAATAAGACAGAGTCATGGAGGTGGCACTATCGTGAAAAATTTTATTACGGCTTTACCTATTTTGTTGCTGTTGTCGTTTTCGTTTGTGTCTTTTGCCTTCCAGTTTGATCATCTTGTTTATTTCAGACTAGCGCTAGGGATCTTTTCATTAGCGGGTCTTTTCTTTCTGTATACACTTAAAAGAAACATGAAATGGTTCATGGTCTATTTATATGCGAGCTGGATCGTTCTTGCTGCCGTTACGACATTTGAAGAACCCGTGTTTTCACAATTCTTCTTCGGTGGTTTAACGATGACAATGGGTTATCTAACATATATGCTCATCTATTTAGGAATGAAACAAGACCGTGTAGCGAAATCACATTAAAACAAAAGCCGATAAAATCGAAGAATAGATTTTATCGGCTTTTTCTTTTCTTCAGGCAAATAAAAAAGCAGCCATCTATTTGACTGCTCTTCTTGTGTTTATGATTCACGTCCAGCAGCGGCAAGCTGCTTTTGGTGCTTTTTGTCGATGGTTGCGTATATACTTTCCATCATCTTAGGGTCTCGCATGATCGCTTCCTTGTTTTCTTCAATCAATTGCTGATACGTTTTGATTTTCTTCTTAGACATGTAACTCAACGCTCCTTTGGTAGAATGGACTCTATAAGATTTCACACAGATGAAATTGATAATCATTTTCAATTAGCAACTCCATTATACAAAGCAGAATGTCATAAGTAAAGATTCAATTCAGAAAATTCACGTAACCGACATATTCCCATCCATATCGACGATGAATTCTTTCCCAGGAAATAATCCGCTGTCAAACCTTGTCATGAAATCAGATCAAACATTCCTGCCGATGTTGAAACATTTTAGCCGCACATCTCGTCTTATGAAGAGATTTGATTTAAAAGGATATAAAAAAAGACACCAGCATGAGTTGGCTGATGTCTCCATTCAAATGAGTTATGAAACGTGTTCTTGAAGAAACTCCGTTACTTCTTCAGGTGATTTAGCGTTGGCACTGTGTAAATGACCTGTTTTTTCGCCATTTTTGAAAATTAACAGGCTAGGAATTCCCATGACCTGATACGTTTCCGCTAACTCAGGAAAGTCGTCTTTGTTTATTTCAAACCATTCATTCTGAGCATAAGCCTCTAAAATGTCTGGAATGAACATGTCCATTCTAGTGCAATCAGGGCACCATGTCGCAAAGAATTTAACGATGACCTCTTTGTCTGATTGAATGATTTCGTTGAATTGTTCAGTGCTTGTAATTTTTTTCAATTTGTCACAACTCCTTTTCAATGTCATTTTAATATAAAATAAAGGCGAATGACATACAAATGCTCGGGGGGCGCTTACAACCTTTACAAATCATTTCAATTCCGTAACAACAAAAATTAATTAGAGCATTTTTGCTTGAAAGTGATAAGATAGTAAAGATGAATTTTAGTGGGGGGAGTATCCATTGAAAATAAGTTTAGGATTGGTTTACGGCGGAAAGTCAGCCGAACATAATGTATCACTGCAAACAGCCCTTGCAGTTACAAAAGCACTTAACACTGAGAAGTTCGATATACATCCAATTTATATTACAGAAGAGGGCGAATGGCTAAGAGGAGAAAAACTCACTGAACCAGTATCAAACGTCAAAATGCTTCAATTTGAACAAAATGCAAAGACGTTTTTACCAACTTCTTTAAATGAAAGCATGTTTCCACAGCCTGCAGCAGCTGATGAAAAGATTGATGTTGTCTTTCCATTGCTACATGGGCCAAATGGTGAAGATGGGACCATGCAAGGGTTACTTGAACTATTGAATATCCCGTATGTTGGTAACGGCGTTCTCGCGTCTGCTGCGGGTATGGATAAAGTCATGATGAAAGATGTGTTTGCTCAAGCTGGACTTGCGCAGGCAAAGCACCTTTCCTTCAATAAAAAGGATTATGAGAAAGCCATATCAGACAGTCTAGAACAGGTAGAAGCAGTTCTCGGGTATCCTTGTTTTGTGAAACCTGCCAACATGGGATCAAGTGTCGGAATTAGTAAATGCCGCAGCAAAGAAGAGCTGCAAACAGCATTTGATTTGGCTTTCCAATATGATCGTCGTGTTGTTGTGGAAGAAGGCGTTGTAGGACGAGAAATTGAAATTGGTGTATTAGGAAATGACGAGCCGAAATGCTCAGTTGTTGGTGAAATTGCACCTAAAACAGATTTTTATGACTACAAAGCAAAATATGAAGATGGCGATACAGATTTGATCATTCCTGCGAGTGTGTCAGAGGAAGAGTACAAGACGATTCATGATATGGCGATTAAGGCATTTAAAGCCATTGATGGATCTGGCCTCGTACGTGCAGATTTCTTCCTAACAGAAGAAGGCGAAGTGCTGATCAATGAAGTGAATACTATGCCAGGATTCACACCTTTTAGTATGTTCCCGCTTCTTTGGAAACATACTGGTGTAGAGTATCCTGAGCTGATTGAGAAGCTGGTGTCACTTGCAATTGAACGCCATCAAGAAAAACAAACCATTAAAACCACTTTTTAATGTAAGAAGCAAGCAGACACTATCCTACAGGTAGTGTCTCTTTTCCTTCAAACGTGAAATGAGAAAGAGAGGCGAAAAAACATGATCAAACGTACAGTGAAACAAGTCGCCCAAATGGCTGGTGGCACATTATCGAATGAAGCTTTTGGCGAAGAACAGATACACGGAGTGACAACAGATACACGAAAAGTATCAAAAGGCGCACTATTTATCCCGCTTATCGGGGAACATTTTAACGGTCACACTTTTGCTTCAAAAGCAGTGGAGCTTGGAGCGGCAGCGGTTCTTTGGAATGAAACAGAAGCGAACCCACCATCCGGTGTACCTGTCATTCTTGTAGAGGATACTCTGACAGCACTCCAACAGCTTGCGAAATCATACTTAAAAGAGGAAAACCCTCGAGTTGTCGGTATTACTGGAAGTAATGGCAAAACAACGACGAAAGACATGATCCATTCTGTCCTACAAACGACATACAGAGTCCATAAAACAGATGGCAACTTTAATAATCATATTGGACTTCCACTGACCATCCTTGCAATGCCAGAAAAAACAGAGATTGCTGTATTAGAGATGGGCATGAGTGCAAAAGGAGAAATCGAATTTTTATCTAATCTCGCTGAACCTGATGCAGCTGTCATCACCAATATTGGAGAATCTCATATGCAGGATCTAGGATCAAGAGAAGCCATTGCAGATGCAAAATGTGAGATCACAAAAGGGTTAAAAGAGGATGGGACTTTTTATTATTTAGGAGACGAGCCTTTACTCCGCCAAAGAGCAAATGCCCTTGCACGTAGCGTAAAAACATTTGGGGAATCAGAGGACTGTGATATCAAGGTGATTCACATCCACCAACTCGCTGAAGGCACTGAATTTCAAGTGGAAGGATACGCTCAAGGGTTTCTCATTCCTGTATTAGGGAAACACAATGTAAAGAATGCTCTTGCAGCTATTGCAATCGGCCAGCATTTCGGTCTGAATGAAAGGCAAATTGCCCAAGGGCTAATGCAAACGAAATTGACAGGCATGCGTTTAGAACTGTTTAAAACAGATAAGGGCATCACGGTTATCAACGATGCGTATAATGCGAGTCCTACGTCGATGAAGGCAGCGATTGATCTTGTAGGAGATATGGATGGCTTTGCTAACCGCATACTCGTTCTCGGAGATATGCTGGAGATGGGCAGTGAAGAAGAAACCTATCATTTTGAAGTAGGGGAGTACATCAAGCCTGAGTTTATTGATCATGTTTTAACGTTTGGCCGTCTTGGCGCATTCATTGCTGAAGGAGCAAAGAAAGCATTTGGAGACGACCGTGTATCTTCTTATATGGACAAAGAAGAACTGAAGAAAAAACTAGCGGATGTGGCAGGACCTGACGATGTCGTTCTGGTCAAAGCTTCCCGTGGCATGAGATTGGAAGACGTGATTACTGCACTATAAATCAGATCGGCAAAGAAGGTGACAGGGTGATTGGCTGTCTATGTATACACGGTTTTACTGGTGCCCCGTATGAAGTAGAGCCGCTTGCGGAATATTTAAAGCAGACGACAGATTGGACGGTACAATCTGTCACGCTTCCGGGGCATGGGGAGGAACTTCAGCTCAAAGGCATTCTCTATCAGGAGTGGATTGCCACCGCTGAATTAGAACTCTTATCCCTTTACCGAACATGTGACACCATTTATTTGGTCGGCTTTTCTATGGGCGGGATGATTGCCTCATATTTAGCAGCGAAGTATCCAGTGGCCCGTCTTGTTCTGTTAAGTGCTGCTGCTAAATATGTTAACCCAAAACAAATGATTCAAGACACAAGGCAGATGGTGAAGGAATCCTTGTCTGGTTTGATTGATACGAACCCATTGTATGATCGATATCGTCATAAGCTGAAGAGTACACCGCTATCAGCTGCTGTAGAATTTATGAAATTGGTGAAGCAAACGAAAGGTTCTCTTGAAAAGCTTCATCTACCTGTCTTGATCGTTCAAGGTGAAAGCGATGGGATCGTCCCCGCTTCTAGTGCAGAATTCATTTATCATAAAATCCCGTCCCGTCAGAAAGAAATGTTCTATTTACCGGATTGTAAACATCACGTTTGTCATGAGCCTTGTGCACAGCAATTGTTTGAGAAAGTCGAACAATTTCTAAAAAAACAATTTAATCTATAGAAAAGCTAAAATGTGGCTAAACTAATATAAATTGAATCCCACTTGTTAAAATTTGCATCATTTTTGTCGAATGAGTGACAGGCCTATGTTACAATAGGTAAGAAAAGGTGGTCGATTCGGTTGTTTCAATATGACGGAAAAACCTTTGTCCCGCAGTCTAATTCGAGCAATGGGGAAGTATCGGAAGGAACCATATTTCAATATCGTCAGGACGGGAATATTTTAACGGGCACATATCAAGGCGGCAGTATTCAATCTGGCGTACTTGTAGGAACTGTGAATAAAGACGGAGCACTTCATTTTAGATATCATCATGTAAGTAAGGATGGCAGCATGAGAAGCGGTTCATGTCATTCCACCCCTAAGCAGCTGGATAACGGGAAAATCCAACTGTTTGAAAAGTGGAAATGGATGGACGGAGATCAAAGTGAAGGTGAATCAGTCATTGTCGAGCAGTAGATATATCCATTTCTGTCTTGTTGAAAAACAAATAGTGTAATGGTAAGATATAATGTAGGGTAATTCGGGCTTTGTATATAATGGACCTGTCCTTTCATACAAAGGGCAGTTTTTAATGATCATTCACGAGATTACTGAAACAGCAATTAGAAGGAGTTTGAATAAATTGACTATAACGTTTCAAGATTTTCAATTAAGCGAAAGTCTCATGAAAGCTATTAACCGCATGGGATTTGAAGAAGCAACACCGATTCAAGCAGAAACGATTCCTCTCGGTCTTCAGAATAAAGATGTCATCGGACAAGCACAAACAGGAACAGGAAAAACTGCAGCATTTGGTATTCCTCTTGTAGAAAAAATCGATCCAGCGTCTCCTAACATCCAAGCGATCATCATTGCGCCAACAAGAGAATTAGCGATTCAAGTATCTGAAGAGCTATACAAAATCGGCCAAGACAAGCGTGCACGTGTACTTCCAATTTACGGTGGACAAGATATCGGCCGTCAAATCCGTTCGCTCAAGAAAAATCCTCATATCATTGTAGGAACTCCAGGACGTTTACTTGATCACATTAATCGTCGCACAATGCGTCTTCAAAATGTTGAAACAGTCGTGCTTGATGAAGCAGACGAAATGCTCAACATGGGTTTCATCGAAGACATTGAAGCGATCCTTTCAAATGTACCAAGTGAACACCAAACACTTTTATTCTCTGCGACAATGCCTGCACCAATTAAGCGTATTGCAGAGCGTTTCATGACAAACCCAGAACATGTAAAAGTAAAAGCGAAAGAAATGACTGTATCTAACATCCAGCAGTTCTACTTGGATATTCACGAGCGTAAGAAGTTCGATACATTGACTCGTCTTCTTGACATTCAATCACCAGAGCTTTCAATTGTTTTCGGCCGTACAAAGCGCCGCGTTGACGAATTGACTGAAGCATTAAACCTTAGAGGTTATACAGCTGAAGGAATTCATGGTGACTTGACTCAGGCGAAACGTATGGTTGCGCTTCGTAAATTTAAAGAAGGTTCAATCGATGTGCTTGTCGCAACAGACGTTGCAGCACGTGGACTTGATATCTCAGGTGTTACACATGTGTATAACTTCGACGTACCACAAGATCCAGAAAGCTATGTACACCGTATTGGACGTACAGGCCGTGCTGGACGTACAGGTATGGCGATGACATTCATCACACCACGTGAAAAAGATATGCTTCGTGCGATTGAGCAAACGACTAAGCGTAAAATGGATCGTATGAAAGAACCAACTCTAGACGAGGCAATTGAAGGACAACAACAAGTCACAGTTGACCGTCTACGCACAATCATTAGTGAAAACAACTTGAACTTCTACATGACAGCAGCTGCTGAATTGTTAGAAGATCATGATTCTGTTACAGTGGTTGCGGCTGCCATCAAAATGATGACAAAAGAGCCGGATGCAACGCCTGTTCGTTTGACAGATGAAGCACCAATGATTTCAAAACGCAATCGTAACAACCGCAGCTCTTCTAAACGCAGAGACGGCGGCGGTGGTGGCGGCTATCGCGGAAAAAGCCGTTCATCTTACGGTGATAAAAAGCGTTCTTCAAATGACCGCAATCGTTCTTCTAACGATCGTCGTCAAAAGAAATCTTATAACAACTAATTCAAAAGCGAATCCTTTGCAGGGTTCGCTTTTTTTAACAGTCCTAATGAAACTTTTTAGGCTTTCTTTCGTAATATATTGATAGAAAAGTAAGAGAATGGGGGAAGAATGTGAGAAAACAGCCGCAACGTCAAATCAGCTTAAATGGATTAAAAGTATGGCGTCTTCAAAATGGAATTATCTCATTGATTTTCTTATTCATCATCATTGGGGTATTTGTAGCTAGTTATTATTTTCAATGGCCATATTGGATTGGAGCCATCCTCATCGGTTTGTGGATTTTACAGGTCATCTTCGGAATCTGGCTCATACCGAAAATCCGCCATCACATCTGGCGCTATGAAGTATTTGAGAACGAAATTGAAATACAGCACGGATTGATTCGTGTCACACGTGTCATTGTGCCAATGGTACGTGTTCAGCATGTGGATACATCTCAAGGGCCACTTTTAAGGCGCTACCGGTTGGCATCTGTTCAAATTTCTACGGCTGCGACAGTGCATGATATTCCGGCACTGGAATTAGAAGAGGCAGATGAGCTTCGCGATTACATATCTCGATTAGCAAGGGTGACGGAAGATGATGTCTGAACCAAAACGTGTACATCCAATCTCGATGTTCATTGATTTTATATCAGATGCCGTATCCATGATCAAAAACTTCATTATCCCTTTTTTCGTGCTTATTTTTGTGAACTCGAATTCAAGTATTCGTTTTTATGCGTTCATTATTCTTGGGGTGCTTCTTTTATGGAAAGCTGTTTCAACCGTTTTAGCATGGAGACGATTCACCTACCGAATGGAAGACGATGAATTTCGAGTAGAATCAGGTGTCATCACCAAAAAGAAAAAGTATATCTCGTTAGAACGAATTCAAACGGTGAATACAAGTGAAGGCATCTTCCAGCGGATTTTCGGTTTGGTTCGGGTGCAAATCGAAACGGCAGGCGGGACGGATGGACCTGAAGTGAGCCTGACGGCCATTACAAAAGCAGAAGCTGAGCAACTAAAGCAATCGATTTTCAACCGGAAGAAAAGCTTGCAACAAGAAGAAATGATTGATGAAAATTTAGATTTCCCTGATTCTCTGACAGCGCAACAGCCTGTAGAAAAAGAAATCAGTGTTTCCTACCGAATGGGTATACCAGAGCTGCTTTTGGCTGCGACCACTTCAAGCGGAATCGGCGTCATTATTTCTGGGTGTCTCGCCATTTACACACAAATAGATGAAATTCTACCTTTGGACGGATTCCTTAAACGGTTTTCTTTTTTAAGTCATGCGAGTGTTGAGATTTATGCGATTCTCATATTTATTGCCGTATTGATTGCGTGGATTCTTAGTGTTGGGGTAACAGCCCTTCAATATGCGAATTTTACCGCAAAACGAAAAGGGAAAGACATCATCATCACAAGAGGACTCATCGAAAGGCATCAAATGACCATTCCGCTTGCGAGAATTCAAGCAGTGAAAATCAAAGAAAATATTCTGCGTGAACCATTTGGTTTTGCGACGGTCATGCTTGTCAGCGCAGGAGGTTCCATTACAGAAAAAGAGACCTCTTCTGTCTTATTTCCACTCATACGGAAGAAAAAGATCAATGAATTGTTAACGCAATTTACAGATCAATATCAGCTGGCACCAGAAAGTGAATTGAAAAAAGTGCCGAAGCGTTCACTAAAACGTTATCTGATATCTTACGGATTTGTTCCATTACTTGTAGGTATAATCCTTTCTGTACGTTTTCCACCATGGGGGTATTTGGCGCTGATTCCATTACCATTTGCCTTGTTTTTTGGGTATTTAGCCTATAAACAATCAGGATATGTGATCAAAGATCAACTGATTCAATTAACGACAAGAGGTATCGGCAAGACCACCGGAATTGTTTTAAGAAAACGAATGCAAAACTATACGATGACCCAATCCTATTTTCAAAAGAAAGGGCGGGTGGCAAGTATTCACACCTTTGTGAAGTCCTCTGCCTTGCTTGATTCCTTTGGTGTGCATCACCTTGAAGAGGAAGATGCTGAACGTGTATGCGATTGGTATTCCTATGAAACGAATCAATCAACTTAAACAAAAAATGTCGATCAGCTCCCGTTAAACGGAGTGATCGACATTTTTTATGAGCTTAATAGCGTCGTTTTTTTGAATGGAAGAATAGAGTGATCGGTGCTAGGATCATGCCGCCTATCAATCCAAATAAGTGGGCCATGATGTTGATGTTCGAGTTGACGAACGTCATAATAACAGAGACGCCGAGAATCGTTAAGATCACCTGAGAATTACCACGGTCCATCATATGCGGTTTAAATAGGACAAGATAAAGATAGACGCCAAATAAACCAAATATCGCACCAGAAGCCCCGACATGTACGTACTCTAAAGGCTCCACCCAATAGGTTCCGAGATTGCCAATGAATCCAGCACCCAGATAAATCACAAGAAATCGAACCTTTCCAAGCAAATACTCAAGTGCTGGAGCGAATAGGAAGAGCGACATGGAATTGAACAGAATATGTGTCAGACTTCCGTGAAGAAAAATAGGCGTTAAAAGCCGCCACCATTCTCCTGCTGCAACACCATAATTAAAACCAACGAGATGGTCCTGCCCAAGCTGGATCATTGGAATAGGGATTGCAAATAAAAGCCATAGGCCGATTTGCAAAGCAAGGATCGCTGTTACGATTGGATACGATCTAATAAATTGTTGAAAGCTCTCCGTTCGAATAAACATAACAAACCCCTTTTGACTAGATAATGGTAAGTTTATAGTAACACGTTTATGAAGCGAACATCCAAATTAGTACGAGTATCATAGGAGGTACCTCATGATTAAAGGAATCGGTATGGATATTGTAGAGATCGGCCGGCTGTCACGAGTTCTTAGCAGGCAGCCCCGTTTACCAGAACGAATTTTGACTTTACGTGAACAGGAAGTCTTTCGCACACTAAGTGAAAAGAGACAGCTGGAGTTTCTGGCAGGACGTTTTGCGGCGAAGGAAGCATTCGCAAAAGCATACGGTACGGGAATTGGTCAGTATGTAAGCTTTCACGACATCGAGATACAAAAAGATGCAAACGGAAAACCTCTCATCAAAAGTGAGAAAACAAAAGAAGACTACGTTCATGTATCCATTACCCATACAAAAGAATATGCTGCAGCACAAGTTTTAATTGAAAGGTTGTCAAGCTAGTCTGCATATTGTTTGTCCCCCCTTCATATATTGGGTAGTGCGATAAGGAAGGGCGAGTTGCTAACAGGCTTTGATGGTTCGCGGTACGCAGTTAACTCTTGAGGCGTACTGTTAAAGTCAAACAAGCGGTTTCTTCCTTTTAACACAATTAACGAAGGGGTTGAAAAGGGTGAGAAAAAGCTTTGTTTTGCTTGTAACGGGGATCCTTTTTGTACTGATTCTCTCCGCATGCGGTCAAAAATCTCAACAGGATATCGTTGGAGATTTAAACAAAAAGGCAGAGGAAATGACATCATACAAAGCCAAAGCAAAAATGACCATTGAGACAGGAAATGATCCGCAGGAATACCATGTGGAAATTTGGTACAAGAAGCCGGAGCTTTACCGTGTCTACTTAGAAAATCCGAAGAAGGATCAGAGTCAAGTCATTTTAAGAAATGGCAATGGTGTATTTGTGCTGACACCTTCATTAAACAAAAGCTTCCGCTTCCATAGCGATTGGCCGAACAACAGCAGTCAGGTGTATTTATTTGAATCGCTTGTGAAAGACATTAAAAATGACAGTGCAGCTCAGTTCAAAGCAAAAGAGTCGAAGTACGTTTTTGAAACAAAAACCAACTATCAGCACAATCAAATGCTGCCGACCCAAGAGATTACTTTTCATAAAAAAACAATGGCGCCTGCTAGTGTGAAAGTACTGGACAGCGATAAAAAGCCAATGGTGAAAGTAGAATTCTCTCACTTTGAATTCAACAAATCCTTTGACAAAGATGCCTTTGATGAGAAGAAAAATATGACACTTTCTCAAATGGATGTTGCCACAAGTGCAGATCCATCTGACAGCTTTGCTGTGAAAACGCCTGTGGATATGCCAGAGGGCGTGAAGAAAATGGAAGAGAAAGAAATGACAACAGATGCTGGAAAGCGGTATGTGATGACGTATGGCGGAAAGAAATCCTTCACGCTCATTCAGGAAAAAGCGCGGGTAGCAGAAGCGTCTACGCCTGTGACGATGAATGGCGAGCCAGTCGATCTTGGCATGACAGTGGGTGTTCTGACAGACAAATCTCTTTCTTGGACATCTGATGGAGTTGACTATTTAATTTCTTCAAGTGATTTATCGAAAGAAGAACTCTTAATGGTCGCCAAAAGTGTAGAAGGACAGTCAGCGAAATAGGCGAGATTCTTAACATAACAACAAATCAGCCCTGTGCAGGGGCTGATTTTCTTTGAGTTGTTTCACATTATTCTGGATTTTTAGTATCATAATGAAGTATTGAATCATTCAATAGGGAAGTGTGATGAATGGACACAAATGCCTTTTATAGAGACACATGGGCAGAAATTGATTTAACAGCAATCAAGCATAATGTTTCACATATGAAAGACCATATTGGTCAAAGCGTCCAACTAATGGCTGTTGTGAAAGCCAATGCATATGGACATGGAGATATAGAAGTGGCAAAAGCTGCCCTCGAAGCAGGAGCAGACCTATTAGCCGTCGCTTTTTTAGATGAAGCCATTTCTTTAAGAAATAAAGGTGTAAAAGCACCTATTCTTGTGCTCGGCGCAGTACCGTCAGAGTATGTCAAAGTCGCCGTTAGATACAACGTTATCATGACTGCTTACTCTATCCAGTGGCTGAGAGAAGTCGTCAAAGTGATGAAAGGGCAGATGGGACAACCCATTCGTTTCCACTTGAAAATCGACAGCGGCATGAATCGGTTAGGTGTGAAAACAATCGAGCAGGTGAGCGAAGTAAAAGAGCTTGTCCACGCTCATTCTTTTTTACAGCTGGAAGGAGTATTTACTCACTTTGCCACAGCGGATGAAAAAGATGAAAACTACTTCGGTATGCAGGTTGATACGTTTAAAACATTGCTTCAACCGCTTCATACGGACAAACTGCTCATTCATTGCGCCAACAGTGCAGCAGGTCTAAGGTTTAAAGACACTTTATTTAATATGGTTCGTTTTGGCATCAGTATGTACGGGCTGTCGCCGTCGGAAGAAATCAAAGATGAATTGCCGTTTCAACTGGAAGAAGCATTATCTCTTCATACAAAACTTGCACATGTAAAGCCCATTCAAAAGGGTGAGAGCGTGAGCTATGGTGCAACTTATACAGCGAATCAAGATACATGGATTGGTACGATTCCAATCGGGTATGCAGACGGCTGGATCAGGAAGCTTGCCGGAACAGAAGTGCTCGTTGGCGGAAAACGCCGAAAAATTGCTGGAAGGGTGTGCATGGATCAATTCATGGTTGATTTGAAAAAGGACATTCCGGCAGGGGAGCCAGTCGTGCTCATCGGCACACAAGGCGAAGACAGGATATCTGTCGATGAAATAGCCAAGCGGCTTGAAACCATTAACTACGAAGTCACATGTTCTGTTGGCTACCGCGTCCCAAGAGTCTATATAGAGGACGGCAAAAGGGTTCATGTACGTAATCCGCTGCTTCAAGGCGGGCCAAGCTTTTTATAAACAGCATCCACGGGAACGATGTTCAAACTGACATCGTTCTCTTTTATTCTACAAAGGCATCATAAACATTCTCCCTTTTTTAGAGATTTTGGAAATACCGTATGATTTTCGGAAAAAAGCGTATAATGGGAAAGAGGAACTCCATTATCATCTTGATTTACGGGTGGCGAGCCGCTTCATGTTCTAATAAGAAATCATGAAAAAACAGCTTTGCTTGTGCATTGAATAATGGTATGATTAGTCTTGGAATGGATCGAAACGGTATCCGTAAGTTTTGTGGAGGTGTATGTTTTTTGTCTGAATCCAGCGCAACAAACGAAATGAAGATTCGACTGCCGGAGGCTTTAATGTCTGAGATCGAACGAGTAGCAGAGCAGGATAAGGTAACAAGAAATGAATTGATCTACCGAGCGACAAAAACGTATATTCGTGAACGTAATATTCGACAAAATCGTGAATCGATGAGACGCGGCTACATGGAGATGGCGAAAATTAATCTGAATATCTCTTCAGAGGCACAATACGCAGAATTTGAGGCTGAGAATACAGTTGAGCGATTAGTCAGCGGGGGTTAAACATTTGATTGTTAAACGCGGTGATGTTTACTTTGCTGATTTATCTCCTGTTGTTGGCTCCGAGCAGGGCGGGGTTCGCCCAGTATTGGTGATTCAAAATGACATTGGAAATCGCTTCAGCCCGACTGCTATCGTTGCAGCCATAACAGCCCAAATACAAAAAGCGAAATTACCGACTCACGTCGAAATTAATGCAAAGCGATACGGCTTTGAACGAGATTCTGTCATTCTTTTGGAACAGATTCGTACGATCGATAAACAAAGATTGACAGATAAAATCACACATCTTGATGATGAGATGATGGAGAAGGTTGATGAAGCCTTACAAGTTAGTTTGGCTCTTATTGATTTTTAATATGGTGAGATTTGGTTGCTCTCTTGTGAGCAACTTTTTTTTGTGTTCAATTTTTATTAACGTTATAATGAAGAAAGACTAAAAGAAGTGCTTTTTATGTACGCAGGGGGTAAAACATGTCGAATCATATCGTGTTAGCATTCGCAAGAGAGCATCAAAAGGAATTAGAAAAAGAGTGGACGGACATTTTTAAACGACTCGGTGAAGAAGAAACGGACATGATGCTGAACGACAAAATGTATGAAACCATCTGTTCGGAATATGTTCAGCTCATTATTGCCTCTCTTTCTGAGGGATATGCCGAAGATTTTGAAGAAAAAATGCAAACTTTTGCTTTAAAAATTGTTCAAATGGGTATATCACTTAAGTTACTGGCAAATGGTCTAACAGAAATCCGTACTCATTTATATCAAAAAATGAACAACGACAAAGATACAGCAGAAGAGAGCAATGACCTCATCTGGCAAATTGATCGATTCATCACACCGATTCATAATGAAATTTTGAATCAATATTCCATCTCATGGGAAAAAACCGTGAACCTTCAAAAAATCGCGCTGCAGGAACTGTCTGCCCCGCTGATCCCAGTATTTGAGCATATCACCGTCATGCCGCTTGTTGGAACAATTGATACAGAACGTGCGAAAAAAATTATGGAGAACCTGCTCAATGGTGTCGTCAAACATCGCTCACAGGTCGTCTTGATTGATATCACGGGTGTACCTGTCGTGGACACAATGGTGGCCCACCATATTATTCAAGCGTCAGAGGCTGTGAGATTAGTAGGAGCGAAGTGTTTACTTGTTGGGATTCGCCCAGAAATAGCCCAAACGATCGTTAACCTTGGAATTGATTTATCTCAGGTTACAACAAAGAATACCCTTCAAAAAGGAATTCAAACTGCTTTGGAAATGACAAATCGAAAAATTGTTTCATTGGAGGGATAACCAATTGAGAAATCACCCGAAGATTCCAATCTTAAAATTATATAACTGTCTTCTGATTTCAATACAGTGGGAGCTTGATGATCAAACAGCTCTTCACTTTCAAGAAGACTTACTGAATAAAATTCATGAAACAGGAGCAAACGGTGTTGTCATTGACTTAACATCCGTCGATATGATTGATTCATTTATCGCAAAGGTATTAGGCGATGTGATCACCATGTCCAAGCTCATGGGGGCAAAAGTTGTATTAACAGGAATACAGCCGGCAGTCGCTGTGACGCTTATTGAACTTGGCATTTCACTGGAAGAAATTCAGACAGCACTAGATCTTGAACAAGGGCTTGAGACACTGAAGCGGGAATTGGGGGAATAGATATGAAAGACCAATCCTGTGTAAAAATATTGACGGAATGGGACATAGTCGCAGCAAGACAATTGGGGCGCAATGTTGCAAAAGAACTTGGTTTTGGAACAGTTGACCAAGCAAGAATTACGACGGCCATTTCAGAATTAGCTCGTAACATCTATTTATACGCTGGTAAAGGTCAGATTTGTATAGAAGAAGTAATGGAGCGCGGAAAGCGTGGACTCAAAGTCATCGCAGCCGATGAGGGTCCTGGCATTATGGATATACGTAAAGTAATGGAAGACGGATTTTCTACATCAGGCGGACTCGGAGCAGGCTTGCCGGGCGTCAGAAGACTGATGGATGAATTTAAATTAGATTCCGCACCAGAACAAGGAACTGAGATACAAGCTGTCAAGTGGCTTCGCTAGGAGGGAAACCATGGATTTTAAGGAGGTAATGGAGCAGCGGTATCATCAGCTGCTCAGTCGTTATATCAGTGATTTAACTGAAACATCGCTTTATCAAGCTCAAAAATTTAGCCGTAAAACCATTGAGCATCAAATACCTCCTGAAGAAATAGTGAGTGTTCACCGAAAAGTGATTCAGGAGCTTTACCCTGATTTGCCGGAAGATGTCTTTCATTCACTAGACTTCTTAATTGAAGTCATGATTGGATACGGACTTGCCTACCAGGAGCATTTAACACTAAGAGGCATTCAGCAAGAAATTAAGTCGGAAATTGAAATTGCTGCAAATGTTCAGCAAACCCTTCTGGAAACGAAAATTCCAGAAGGAGACACATTTGATATCGGAGCCATCAGTGTGCCGGCAAAACAGATGAGTGGGGATTATTACCATTTCGTAACAGATCACGATACAATCAATATCGCGATTGCAGACGTCATTGGGAAAGGAATTCCAGCTGCGCTCTGTATGTCGATGATTAAGTATGCGATGGATTCCTTGCCAGAGTCAGGCAGCGGCCCAACGAAAGTGCTCAAAACCCTTAATCGTGTGGTCGAGCAAAACGTAGACCCAAGCATGTTTATCACCATGTTTTATGGCAGCTATAATAAAGAAACACATGAATTTAAGTACGCATCGGCTGGACATGAGCCGGGCTTTTTCTATTGCAAAAAAGAGAATCAATTTTACGATTTAGATGCAAAGGGTCTTGTTCTTGGAATCGCACCAGACTTTGATTACAGGGAATATGAGCAACATTTGGACGTAGGAGATATGGTGATCTTATTTTCAGATGGGGTCACCGAATCCAAGTCAGAGGACGGCTTCTTAGAGCGCGAAGATATCAAAGCGCTCATAGCAGAGCATCTTTCCTATTCAGCGCAGGAAATGGTCGACGCTATCTATGCAAGCTTACTCAAATTACAAGATTTTCAGCTTCACGATGACTTTACTTTACTTGTCCTTAAAAGAAAGGTTTAGAAAGTGAATATGCGGGTATATAAAACTTTAGGAAACAAGAATTTCGAGGTGAATGCATAATGAATATGTCTGTAAAAGAGCATCAAATAGATCATAAGACGAAAATTAGTGTCAGCGGAGAAATCGATGTGTACTCTGCTCCTGAGCTGAGAGAAACCCTTATGCCCAAAGCAGAGAAAGGAGAGCATCTTGACATTTGTCTGAAAGATGTTACTTACATGGATAGTACAGGTTTAGGTGTGTTTGTTGGGCTGTTCAAAGCGGCTCAAAAAGCAGGAGGATCATTAAAGCTTGAGAACTTGTCGGATCGGCTTGTCAGATTGTTTGAAATCACTGGACTAAAGGACATCATTGACATTTCTGCAAAGTCAGAGGGTGGGGTACAATGAACGAATCAGTAGATCTAATCGAGATGAAAATACCGGCGAAACCAGAATACGTAGGCATCATTCGTCTGACTCTTTCAGGCGTTGCAAGCCGGATGGGCTATGCCTACGAAGAGATTGAGGACTTGAAAATTGCCGTCAGTGAGGCGTGTACCAATGCAGTTCAGCATGCCTATAAAGGTGCAGATGGCGAAGATGGAGAGGTAGCGGTTCGCTTTCTTGTCTATGAAGATCGTCTAGAAATTATTGTCGCTGATAAAGGCGGTAGCTTTGACTTTAAGCAAAAGCAGGAAGACCTAGGGCCGTACACATCTGCTCATACGGTGGATCAATTGGCAGAAGGAGGTCTTGGTTTATACTTAATGCAAACATTGATGGATGAAGTCGAGGTGCAAGCAAACTCCGGAGTTACCGTGGCAATGACAAAGTTTTTAAACAGGGAGCGAGTTGACCATGACACAACCATCCAAAACTATGAAACTAACTAAAGATGAAGTGGATCGCCTCATTCAAAGCTATCAATCCAACCAAGACGAGCAGGCGCAGCTGACACTAGTTGAGTGTTATACAAACCTTGTGGATATGCTCGCGAAGAAATACTCCAAAGGAAAAAGCTTTCATGAGGATTTAAGACAAGTTGGAATGATTGGTCTACTCGGCGCAATTAAGCGTTATGATCCACTTGTCGGTAAATCATTTGAGGCATTTGCCATTCCAACCATTATCGGGGAAATCAAACGCTTTTTACGTGATAAAACATGGAGTGTCCATGTACCAAGACGAATTAAAGAGCTTGGACCAAGAATCAAGATGGCAGTTGATCACCTGACAACGGAAACGCAAAAGTCACCTAAAGTACAAGAAATCGCAGAATATCTAGATGTAACAGAAGAAGAAGTTCTTGAAACAATGGAGATGGGCAAAAGCTATCAAGCGCTGTCTGTTGACCAAGGCGTAGAGGCTGATTCTGAAGGAAGCACTGTGACGATTTTAGACGTTGTCGGCTCACAAGAAGAAGGGTACGAACGTGTAAACCAAAAAATGATGCTTGAAAGTGTGCTTCACGTTCTGACAGATAGAGAAAAAGAAATTATCAATCTCACGTATTTGCAAAATAAAAGCCAGAAAGAAACAGGCGATTTACTCGGCATATCTCAAATGCATGTATCAAGGCTGCAGCGGAAGGCAGTTAAAAAGCTACGAGATGCATTGTCAGAAGATGCGTCTATGGAGCTAGGGTAATGAAGCAGATCGAACAGCATGAGCATGTAAACGCCATTATCTATCAATCGAACAAAGAAGGAAAATCATGCTGCGGGGACAGTTTTTTTATTAAAGCAGATGATGAAGAACTAATTTGTGCTGTAGCAGACGGATTAGGCAGCGGCCAGTTCGCCAATGAATCATCTTCTTTAGTCAGCGAAATTGTCGAAGAATATGGACATGAGGATGTAACAACCCTCATCGATAGATGCAATCAGGCCATGAAAAATAAACGCGGGGCCACTGTAGCCATATTAAAGGTGAATTTTTCCCAGCAGCAGTTTACCTATTGTTCGGTTGGCAATATCCGATTTATCTTGAATGCACCTTCTGGCGACTATATTTATCCACTTCCGACATCAGGATATCTATCAGGTAAACCTAGAAAATATAAAACATACACCTATTCCTACGAAAAAGGATCGACATTCATTATGTATTCCGACGGACTGAATGTGCCAAACATGCGAATGTGTTTAAAGCATAGCCATTCAGTTGCAGACATCGCCAAACAACTTGAAACATACACACAAGACAAGAAGGACGATCTCACCTATGTACTTGGTCAGCTTACATGAAATAGCTGACCTTTTTTCTGTTTTGCCGGTTTTTTTGATACACTAAAAGAGAAGACACAGTGAGAGGATGCAAAGTATGAAGACATCTGACTTTTTATTGAAACAAATTGCGACAGAATTAAAGCTTTCAACAAAACAAATTGGAAGTGTGATCCAGCTATTAGAGGATGGCAACACCGTCCCGTTTATTGCACGATACCGGAAAGAGCAGACAGGCTCACTAGACGAGGTGCAAATTCAAACCATTTCTGAACGCTATACATATATCCAAAATGTGATGAATCGAAAAGAAGAAGTGATTCGCTTAATCGCTGAACAAGACAAATTAACTGATGAATTAAAACAGAAGATCGAGCAGGCGCATAAGTTGCAAGAGGTCGAAGATTTATACCGTCCATTTAAACAAAAGCGTAAAACAAAGGCAAATGTAGCCAAAGCAAAAGGACTTGAGCCGCTGGCGGAGTATTTACTGAAGCTGCCAAACGATGAGATCGAAAAGAAAGCATCGGCTTTTATCAATGAAGAAAAAGAAGTCACAACTGCAGAAGAAGCACTGGAGGGCGCCCAGCACATCATTGCTGAACAGCTCGCAGATGATCCTGATATGCGAAAATGGATTCGCAGTGAAACGTACCAAAAGGGCAGTCTGGTCACATCAGGAAAAGACGTCGAAAGCGATGAGAAAAACGTCTATGAAATGTATTACGATTATCAAGAGCCAATCAAAAAGATTGTTCCGCACCGTGTACTAGCGGTCAATCGCGGGGAGAAAGAGGGCATTTTAAAGGCAGCCATCGAACCACCTGCTGAAAATATTCGCTTCTATCTCGACAAACAAGTTCTAAAAGGCAAACAGACGACGGCGAGACCGTTTATTGAAGCGGCAATCGATGATGCGTATAAACGCCTCATTCAGCCTTCCATCGAGCGAGAAATACGAAAAGAGCTGACAGAAAAAGCAGAGGAACAAGCGATTCATATTTTTGCTGAAAACTTAAGAAAACTGCTGCTTCAGCCGCCGATGAAAGGGAAACGTGTACTTGGAGTCGATCCCGCATTTCGGACAGGCTGTAAATTAGCTGTCGTGGATGATACAGGCAAAGTCCATCATATTGGCGTCATTTACCCGCATCCGCCCGTGCAGAAAAAAGCGGAAGCGAAACAAAAAGTGAAAGAGATCATTCAATCATCAAACATCGAAGTCATTGCGATTGGAAACGGAACAGCCTCAAGAGAGACAGAACAATTCATTGCAGACTTGATTCAAGAACTGGATCAGCCGGTGTCTTATTTGATCGTGAATGAAGCTGGAGCAAGTGTTTACTCCGCATCAGCGCTGGCGCGAGAAGAGTTTCCAGATCTGCAAGTCGAAGAGCGAAGCGCCATCTCAATTGCTAGAAGATTACAAGATCCTTTAGCAGAGCTCGTGAAAATTGATCCGAAGTCTGTCGGTGTGGGCCAATACCAGCATGATGTCAGCCAGAAGCAATTAAACAGCTCGTTAACCTTTGTGGTAGAAACAGTCGTCAACCAAGTTGGTGTAAACGTCAATACAGCCTCACAGGCGCTGCTGCAATATGTATCAGGCCTTTCAAAAGCCGTCGCAGGAAATATCATCAAGCGCCGCGAAGAGATTGGGAGATTCACAAGCAGAAAAGAATTGAAGGATATCCCAAGGCTCGGTGCTAAGACATATGAGCAGTGTATCGGTTTCCTTCGCATTACAGATGGACAAGACCCGCTTGATCGTACAGGTATTCACCCTGAGAGCTATAAAGAAACAAAACAGTTTTTACGCATGATCAACATGACGCCAGACGATCTTGGCACAGAGCAGTTAAAAGAGAAAATTGCTGAAGTGAAACTGGACGAAGCAGCAGAACAGCTTGAAATTGGCTCAATCACTCTTCAAGATATCATTGATCAGCTCACAAGACCTGAGCGTGATCCGCGCGATGAAGTACCAAAGCCGCTTTTAAAAACAGATGTATTGAAATTAGAAGACTTGAAGCAAGGGATGGAGCTACAAGGAACGGTGAGGAACGTCGTAGACTTCGGCGCATTCGTTGATATTGGCGTCAAGCAGGATGGACTTGTCCACATTTCCAAGCTAAGCAATCGATTTGTGAAACATCCGCTCGACGTGGTATCAGTTGGTGACATTGTGACCGTATGGGTAGACTCCGTTGACCAGGCAAAAGGCCGGGTCGCTCTATCGATGCTAAAACCAGAGTAAACAAAAAACGAGGCGCACCTTAGGATGGGGTGTGCCTTGATGTGACTGAATGTTTTTTTCTATAGAAGTACCAGCATTGATTGAGTAATTTGATTTGATAATGATTTTTCTCATAAAATGCTTTCTGCATCTGATTTTTCAGCCAGTTGGGCATCGCCCATTCCTCCTTTGATCAAAACAGTGGGTGTACCTTCAATGTATGCAAAGGGGAAATTGTCCCGTTCGAGGTTTTTATAGAAAGGAACGATCTTGATTGAACGAAAGAGAGTTACAGCAGTTAACAGAAGACATTTCAGAGCAGTTCTTTGGTAAGGCGTTTCGCCATCAGGCTGTTTTTAATGACCGTCTTAAAACGACAGGCGGGCGATATTTACTTGGAACACACAATATCGAATTGAACCGCCGATACCTAGAAGAACATGGACGAGAAGAATTAATCGGGATCATCAAGCATGAGCTGTGTCATTATCATCTGCATCTTGAGGGAAAAGGCTATCAGCATCGTGACCGTTCCTTTAAAGAGTTATTAAAACAAGTAGGAGCCCCGCGTTTTTGTACAGCGCTAAAGACCGTACAAAATAAACGACGTGGACAGAAGCGACAAGAATATGTTTGCACAGGATGCGGTCAGTATTTTATGAGGAAAAGGCGAGTTGATACCTCTCGTTATGTGTGCGGCGTCTGCAAAGGAAAATTAAAATGGCAGCGTACAATCGGTTCAGAGTGATATGCATTCCTTTATGGGATGCTTTTTTTTGTGAGATGAAGTAGACATATTGAGACAAATAGAGACGCGAGTCTCATTTTGTCTCTTTTTTGATCGATGGGAATCGCTCAAATCCTAAGCTTTCAAGCGCCATGATGTTGGCACGCTTTTTGCTTGTATAGAAGTGTAAGCAAAAAAGATAGGAGGTTTTATCATGGAAATGTCACTCACAAAAGAAAAAGCCGTTTGGATGTATCAAAAAATGCAGGAAATTCGCCAATTTGAAGATCAAGTACACATGCTTTTTACAAAAGGGATCTTGCCAGGTTTTGTCCATCTTTATGCTGGTGAAGAAGCTGTAGCTGTAGGAGTCTGTGCTCATCTGAATGAACAAGACAGTATTACAAGTACACACCGTGGCCACGGTCATTGTATCGCCAAGGGCTGTGATCTAAAAGGAATGATGGCAGAAATCTATGGAAAAGCCACAGGTCTTTGTAAAGGTAAAGGTGGATCTATGCACATAGCAGATTTTGATAAAGGAATGCTCGGTGCCAACGGGATTGTTGGAGGCGGCTTTCCACTTGCGTGCGGGGCAGCCCTCACGGCTAAATATAAAAAGAAAGATAATATAAGCGTTTGCTTTTTTGGGGATGGTGCTAATAATCAAGGGACTTTTCACGAAGGAATCAATCTCGCTGCCATCTGGAAACTGCCAGTCATTTTCATCGCAGAAAACAATGGTTACGGGGAAGCGACACCATTTTCGTATGCTTCAAGCTGCAAATCGATTGTGGATCGAGCCGCCAGTTATGGTATTCCGGGTATTCAAGTGGATGGAAAAGATGTGACAGCCGTTTATCAAGCAGCAGAACAAGCGATAGAACGAGCAAAAAATGGAGAAGGTCCGACATTGATTGAATGCATGACATATCGGAATTATGGTCATTTTGAAGGAGACGCTCAGCGCTACAAAACCAATCAAGAAAAAACCGAACATCAAGAAGAGAAAGATGCCATCACTCTTTTTAAAATTGAATTATTAAAGCAGCAGCTGCTAACAGATCAAGAAATATCAAGTATTGAAGCGTCTGTAGCAGAAGCGATAGATGAAGCCGTGAGATTCAGTGAAGAAAGTGAATATCCAGATCATACTGAATTGCTAACTGATGTGTATGTTTCGTATCAATAAATCTGAAAGGAGAGAGGGAAATGACAAGAGAAATCAGCATGTCTAGTGCTTTGAATGAAGCGATTAAACTGGCAATGAGAAGAGATGGAGATGTCATTTTGATGGGGGAAGATGTTGCGGGAGGTGCTCATGTAGATCACTTACAGGATGATGAAGCATGGGGCGGTGTTCTTGGTGTAACAAAAGGGATTGTTCAGGAATTTGGGCGTGAACGTGTCCTTGATACACCGATTAGTGAAGCTGGCTATATAGGTGCGGCCATGGCAGCTGCTTCAACAGGATTAAGACCAATTGCTGAACTCATGTTTAATGATTTTATCGGTACTTGTCTCGACCAAGTGCTGAATCAAGGCGCAAAATTTCGATACATGTTTGGCGGAAAAGCAGAGGTGCCTATCACGATTAGAACGACACATGGGGCGGGTTTTAGAGCAGCTGCCCAGCATTCGCAAAGTTTGTATGCACTATTTACAAGTATCCCTGGATTGAAAGTAGTCGTACCTTCTTCACCTTATGATGCCAAAGGGCTGCTGCTGGCAGCTATTGAGGATCAGGACCCTGTCATCTTTTTTGAAGACAAGACGCTTTACAATATCACAGGAGATGTGCCGGAAAGGTATTACACACTTCCGCTTGGTAAAGCAGATGTGAAGAGAGAGGGATCTGATGTAACCATCTTTGCAGTAGGCAAACAAGTGCATACAGCACTCGAAGCAGCAGAGCAACTATCTGCTCAAGGTATTGAAGCGGAAGTGATTGATCCAAGAAGTTTGTCACCACTCGATGAAGAGGCGATTCTAACTTCAGTAGAGAAAACAAATCGGCTTGTCATTGTGGATGAAGCAAATCCGAGGTGCGGAATTGCCTCAGATATTTCTTCTCTGGTTGCGGATAAAGGATTTGATTTACTTGACGCTCCAATCAAAAAAGTGACGGCTCCTCATACACCGGTACCATTTTCACCACCTCTTGAAGATATATATCTGCCAACACCTGATAAAGTTGTGAACACCGTATTAGAGATGATTGGCAAGAGTCATGACAAGATCTTGAACTAGAGAAAGGAGAGAGGGAGATGGCTGTCGAAGTTGTGATGCCTAAATTGGGCATGTCGATGAAAGAAGGAACGGTATCTGTCTGGAATAAAGAGGTCGGTGAGACCGTAAATAAAGGGGAAAGCATTGCAAGCATCAACTCCGAAAAAATTGAAATGGAAATCGACTCCCCTGCTGAAGGAACCATATTGGATATAAAAGTACCTGAGGGAGAAGGTGTACCGCCTGGCACGGTCATCTGCTATATCGGTGAAGGAAATGAACAAGTGGAGAGAAAGAAAGAAAAAGAAATCCAGTCAAAACCAAAGAAAGAGAGAAAAAAAATCTCCCCTGTTGCCCGTAAAATGGCGAATAGCGCAAACCTAGACATTGATACGCTAGTGGGGACAGGACCAGGTGGAAGAATTACGAAAGAGGATGTGCTTCGTGCACTTCCTGAACGGAAAGAGAAGAAACAAAACGAGACAGTGCAACAGCCTATTAACATGATGCGGAAAACAATTGCCTCAAGAATGATGGAAAGCCTGCAAACAAGTGCACAATTAACCATTACGATGAAAGCGGACGTGACAAAACTGACAAACCTACAACAACAGCTGAATGAAACAGCCATCGCACGTTACGAGACAAAGTTGACCATCACCGATTTTGTAGCCAAAGCAGCGATCCTATCGTTGTTAGAACATCCTGCGATGAACAGTCAATATCATAACGGAGTTGTCGAAACCTTTGAGAATGTTCATCTTGGGATTGCTGCTGCGTTAGATAACGGATTGGCTGTACCGGTTATTCGGCATGCGGAGCGGTTAACGCTGATAGAGCTGGCGAAGGGCATAAAATTGTATGGTAAAAAAGCACGTGAAGGAAAGCTTCTACATGACGAAATCAAAGGTTCTACCTTTACCATCACCAATCTTGGAGCGTATGGTGTAGAGCATTTCACACCAATTTTGAATCCGCCGGAAGCGGGGATCCTTGGTGTCGGAACAATGTATGACACCCCTGTTTATCGAGAAGATGAATTGTGCAAAGGGACCATCCTACCACTCAGTCTTACGTTTGATCACCGCGTGCTGGACGGGGCGCCTGCCTCTGCATTTTTATCAACGGTCAAAGCACACTTAGAAGAACCAATATCCATTCTTTTATAGAAAGAAGGTGAATGTACCATGACACTGGTCATTATAGGAGGCGGACCAGCAGGTTATGTGGCGGCCATAACAGCCGCCCGTTTTGGCAGGGAGGTTGTGTTAATTGATCAAGGTCAGCTGGGGGGTACCTGCCTCAATGACGGCTGTATCCCGACCAAAGCACTTTTGCAAAGCGCCGATATGTATGAGCATGTGAAATCAGCTGGACATTTTGGAATTGAGCTTCCAGAACATGAGCCCATCATCCAATGGAAGGCCGTTCAAAAACGAAAACAGTCTGTCGTCAAGCAGCTCACTGATGGTGTTCGTTACTTGATGAATAAAAACAAAATTACCGTGGTAAATGGGAAGGCTTCATTTCTATCAGCACATGAGCTATTCATAGAAAGTGAAGGAAAGTCTGAAATCATTCAAGCAAAACAAATCATTATTGCAACAGGGGCTGTGCCTGCGGCTTTACCGTTTGCACCTTTTGATGGCGAATGGATCATTCACAGCAAGGACGCCATGTCACTTTCTTCGATCCCAGATTCACTTTGTATCATTGGGGGCGGGGTGATTGGCTGTGAGTTTGCGAGCATCTTTAGCAGAATGGGATCAAAGGTTGTCATGGTTGAACGGGCAGTGCACATTTTACCAGAAGAAGATCGTGATACAGCACAATGTCTTCACGAGCAGCTCGAGGAATCGGGTGTAAATATTTTGACTTCCGCCGCAGTCAAACAGCTTGATTCCTCTTCAAGAAAAGTAGTGGTGGAGAATAATCAAGGAGAACGTTGTGACATCCAGTCGGATCTTTGCTTAGTGGCGATTGGCAGAACTCCGCAACTTGGAGAGTTGAATCTTGATCAGATTGGAATTGAATTTGATAGAAACGGAATCTACGTCAATGAACATATGCAAACCAATCTCCCGCATATTTATGCGTGCGGTGATGTGACAGGTGGTGTCCAGCTTGCTCATACTGCCTTTCATGAAGGGACGGTTGCGGCTTCCCATGCATCAGGTGAACATCTAAAGGTCAATGAACAAGTGATTCCGAGGTGCATCTACACCTCTCCAGAAATCGCGAGTGTTGGTTTAAATGAAGAGAGTGCTAGAAAACAATATGAGGAGATTCGGATAGGGACATGTGCATTTTCTGCAAATGGAAAAGCATTAATCTTAAATCAACCAGCCGGTCACGTAAAGGTCATTGTAGAGCCGCAATATCAAGAAATATTAGGCGTTTCAATCATTGGACCGAATGCAACAGAAATGATTGGACAAGCGGCGGTGATGATGCATGCAGAGTTGACCGCTGATACATTAGAGCAGTTTATTGCGGCACATCCGACACTGTCAGAGGCAATACACGAAGCCGTTCTGCAAACCATTGGAAGAGCGGTGCACTGCTGAAAAAGACTCCTTTTCTATCCAATTGACTTCTTGGGTTAGCCAATGATAATTGAAAGCGCTTTTATGTTTATCTATAATGAATAAAAAGCCCCCAGAGGAGAGGATGGAATGAATCCGACGCCTTGTTATTTAAATACGTGGAAACGTTTTGTTCGTGAAGGTTTGCTTGATCAGTCTCGTCTGAATAAGAGAGTGGCAGAATCATGGCACAGGTGTAAACAGGCAAATGTGAATCCGTATTTAGGTAAAGGACAGTCGTTGTTAGAAAAGGAACGATTCAGTGCCCAAAAAAAGAAATATTCATTATTCCTAAATGCGGCTCTTCCTTACTTAAATAAAATCAATCAGCAATTAAAAGATTCTGATATGCTGGCCTTACTCATCGATGCAGATGGTTATGTGCTAAGTCTGACAGGAAGCGAAAGAACGATGGTGGAAGCCAGAAGAATTAATTTTATGGAGGGTTCACGCTGGACTGAAACAGATGTAGGGACAAATGCGATCGGAACGGCACTCGTCATCGGAGAAGCGGTGACGATCAACGGAACGGAGCATTTTTCTATCGCCTCTCATCATTGGAGTTGTTCAGCTGCTCCAATTCGCGATGCGGACGGTACGATCATAGGGGTGATTGATATCTCCTGTATGACGGATAACAAGCACCCTTTTATGCTTGGAATGGCTTCAACGGCTGCTTATGCCATAGAGAGAGACATTCAAGTCGAGCAAAAAAGGAGAGAGATGGAACTGATCACTCATTGTCTCCAGCAGGTGGAAGCAGATGAACCGTATGTGGTCTGTAATGAAAAAAAGCAAATTGTGTCTGCCTGCAGGTCGATTAGAGATCGATTTTCAGACTGGCATGGAATGGATGTTGAGCGGCTTAAGGATCATTCATTTGTTATTCGGGGAAAGGAGATCATTCAATCAGAGCAAGATGGGAAGGTGCTAGGCATATCCCTTTCTCTTGAAGAAGTAGCGAAAAGCAGCATGACCGTTTCTTTTGCTCAATTTCCCGGGGAATCAGGAACAAGTAAGGTATTTCAACAGACGCTTAGTGAGATGAAGAGAGCGGCACAAACAGATGCTCATGTGTATATTTGGGGAGAAACAGGGACAGGGAAGGAACTCGCCGCTAGAGCCATTCACTCCGCCAGTGAAAGGCATAAAGGGCCGTTTATTGCTGTTAATTGCGGAGCCATTCCTGAAAGCCTGTTAGAAAGTGAGCTGTTTGGCTATGCTGAAGGTGCTTTTACAGGAGCAAAACGTCACGGAGCTAAAGGGAAATTTGAACAAGCCCATAAAGGAACACTCTTTCTAGATGAAATAGGCGAAATCCCATATGCGATGCAAGTAGCGCTTCTTAGGGTGATAGAAGAAAGGGCAGTCGTACCGCTCGGCGGGACACACGAAATCCCTTTGGATATTCGAATCATTACAGCGACTCACCGTAATATGAACGAACTGCTGAAGGAAGGAAAAATACGAGAAGACTTGTATTACCGTCTTCATGTCTATCCGATCAATATCCCGCCGCTTAGAGAAAGAAAAGAAGACATTCATGATTTGTATCGTTATTACCAAAAGAAGCATCACTGGAATGCAGCGTTTCCTGAATCATTTTTTCAGAAATTACAGGCGTATCATTGGCCAGGGAATATACGAGAGCTTTTTAACCTGTTTGAACATCTAAGGGTCCTCTTTCCGAAAGGTGGATGGATTGGTGAATCGCAATATGCTTCAGTATTAGAGACGATTGATCAGAAAAAACAGAAGCTGCATCCAGCGGAGCAACCCGAGACTTCAAAAAAACTCACATTCAGGGAACGCATTCAAAAGCAAACAGTGATAGACGCACTGCATAAAACAAAAGGTCATGTGTCAGAAGCAGCGAGGTTAGCAGGAGTGCCAAGAAGTACTTTTTATAAGTGGATGCGAAAGTTTCATCTGTCTTAATCTTATGAGGAAGGCTGCATCAAGGCCCTTGGTCTACGTGGAGGTCGGGGGCTTTCTGCCAAGTTAAACAAATGGCATGGAAAAAGGCTTGACTGTTATATTAGTATATGTTAAATTATAAAAGCCGTCGCAAATGGAGCAGGAATGAAACGTTTAAAAATTCTTGACACATTTTTCTGGCATAGATATAATGAAACATGTCTTATTATTCCGCAGTAGCTCAGTGGTAGAGCTATCGGCTGTTAACCGATCGGTCGTAGGTTCGAGTCCTACCTGCGGAGCCATAATGGAGAAGTACTCAAGTGGCTGAAGAGGCGCCCCTGCTAAGGGTGTAGGTCGCGCAAGCGGCGCGAGGGTTCAAATCCCTCCTTCTCCGCCATTATCATATGGCCCGTTGGTCAAGCGGTTAAGACACCGCCCTTTCACGGCGGTAACACGGGTTCGAATCCCGTACGGGTCATGTTTTCTTTTTATGTTGATTCGTTGGGCTATAGCCAAGCGGTAAGGCAACGGACTTTGACTCCGTCATGCGTTGGTTCGAATCCAGCTAGCCCAGCCATTTTTTATATATGTTTTTCTGCATAGCAGATGAGCCATTAGCTCAGTTGGTAGAGCATCTGACTTTTAATCAGAGGGTCGAAGGTTCGAGTCCTTCATGGCTCACCATTGTCACGCGGGTGTGGCGGAATTGGCAGACGCGCTAGACTTAGGATCTAGTGTCTTTATGACGTGGGGGTTCAAGTCCCTTCACCCGCATTGTTTTTAAACAGTGCACTTATGAATATATGAGCACATCATACACGCGGTCGTGGCGGAATGGCAGACGCGCTAGGTTGAGGGCCTAGTGGGTGAATAACCCGTGGAGGTTCAAGTCCTCTCGGCCGCATCTAAGAAACCAAAGGTTATAGACCTTTGGTTTTTTTGTTTTTTATAACTTTTAAATGAATTTGTCCACTTATCTTAAGTAAATGGATTTTTTTGTTTGAGTTTGATATTTTATATATTGTCGTCTAATTCTCAGCCGTAGCCTTTTTTAGAAAATAAATGACCTTATACATTCTTCTCCTTGTTCAATTAATAGAGCGATATGAGAGTGTTTAAGATAGTGAAGATTTTTGAAGTTTTTGTTTGTAGATAGTCGCAGTACACGGAAGTACACAACACAATATTAAAGATATGTTTTTAGCTTCTTTCAATTAATGAGAGGTTAACAGAGCCTTCCTTAATAATTAAGTTGAATGGTTGGTGAGTATGAAACAAATGTAATTTACAAAGACACCACGTAGAAACTTATTATGTAAATTCATTTGGCAAGTCTGTAACATGAACATCCTTTTTCTCTTTCTTGGAAAGAATGAAACAAATTGAAAAGAAAGACATTTGAAAAGATTTTAATTTTTATTAGGGGATATTGATAATAAATATTTATGATAAACTGATGTCATCAAAATTTTCTAATGGAATAATAAATCTTAACGCAGGATCAGTTGCTAGATAATGGGGGATAACATGAAACAGATAGAAGCAATTTTTTTAGATAGAGATGGAACAATTGGTGGTGATGACACTATTCATTATCCCGGAAAATTCGAACTCTTTCCTTATACAGCAATTCAAATTAATAAACTAAAAAAAGATAATGTGAAAATATTCTCTTTTACAAATCAACCTGGCATATCAAGTGGACTAGCTAAGGTAGAAGATTTTAAAGAGGAATTGAAAGGTTTTGGTTTTGATGAAGTATATATATGTCCACACGGTCATAATGACGGATGCTCTTGTAGGAAGCCCGGCATAGGAATGTTAATGGAAGCTCAACAAAAACACGATTTAACTCTCGAAAATTGTGTCGTAATCGGGGACCGTTGGAGTGATATTGTTGCAGCTGATAAAGTAGGAAGTATTAAAATTTTGGTTAGAACTGGGGCTGGTGAATATTCGCTTAGTGAACACTTTGATAAATTAAGTGGGATTAAAATAGACTATATAGCCAATGACCTTAATGATGCTATAAACTGGTTGTATAAAAATTCTTTTTTAAATAATCAAGTGTAATATTACCCTGCTAATGAGAGCTGTCAATACAAAAAAGGTGTTTCAACATGTAGCATCTTTTTTGTTTTTTTAAAACAGGTTACGAGTCCTTTCATGAACAGAGTGTTGAGGTCGTTGAAATTAAGTTAAACCAGTGGAAATGATGGTGACGGAGTTAAAACAGACCGAACTATGAAAAAATGGCAAGAAACATGAAAGCTAATCAGGAGGAAAGTCTTTAGAAATCTGTGAATGGAGAGTGAATCCAATTGCTCTATAAAAGAAATTGACTCGGATAAAAAAGTACCTCGTGACAGGTCGAAGCTGATTGCAGTTACATTGTGGTCTTGTGTTGAGAGCCTGCTGCTGAAAACTTTCTGTCAGGGTTTATCAAAGAAAACATCAGATTATGAAGAAGTAAAGGCAATAAGGACAATGTTAGAGGAGTAGACCCACTTATCAAGGCCAAAATTAAAAAACATAGCATATTATATAATGTGCTATGTTTTTTCTTGTTCCACTAATGCACCCATTACTTTAATTGCTGATGTTCATTAGGTTACTTTATTATGGAATAAAAACAAGTGTCAGTCAGCTTGCTGCCATCTGCGGATAAATCATCATTTCTTAAAGTGCCTTCAAATACAAAGCCAAGTTTTTCTGGGATAGCCCGACTTTTGAGGTTTGTTGATTCACACCTTATTTCAATCCTTCTAAATTTGACATTGTTTAATCCAAAGTCAGCTAATTTCTCCACTGCTTCTGTCATATATCCATTCCCACTAAACTTTGTATTTATCCAGTACCCAATCTCACATTTAGGAATGGTCCAGTCAATCCTCTGAAGGCTAGTTGTCCCAATGAAGTGATTGCTGTTTTTATCAAAAATAAGAAAACGGAAACTCTCCCTTTTTAAAAAATTGATATGAGCATTTCTTAAATTGATCTCTGTTTCTTCAGCAGTAGGAAGTTCATGAGCAAATGGCAGCCACGCTTTTAATTCAGAAAAGGAATCCTTTATTGCTTGGTTTACAATTTTCCCGTCTCCTGTTTGGTGTGGTGCTCGAAGAATGAGTCTTTCTGTTTCTAACTGTAAAGGAATATCTAACAATAAAGGGTTCATTTCATTTCTCCTCTCAATTTTATATTTTAGCGTGTATGGAGAGTATGTGGTTCAAACTGTTCGTTGTCAATTTATTGTAGCAAGAAACTGATCAATTCATTAGAAGAGCTTTGGAACAATTTTCAATTCTTTAAAATTTGAAGTAACATAAAGCATTTCAATGTCACACATGAATATGGGGATTTGTTATGATGAAGTGAAAGAATATAAACAGGCTGCACAATATTTTTTGTTAGAAGTTTTTTGGGGTTATCGCAACATAGTTTCCTAACAAGCAAAACAACAAAAACCTTGAGATTACTAGGGAAGCGCTAGAAAAGGGGATGCAAATACATGTCAATTTACCATAAAGTCATTGGAGAGGGATTTCCGATCGTGATATTGCATGGTTGGACACTTGACCATCAAGTGATGTTACATGCATTGGAACCGGTATTTGAAAAACAAAGCGGTTGGAAAAGAATATACATAGACTTACCGGGGATGGGACGTTCCAAGCCGCATCCATCTATTCAGAACTCAGATGATATGTTAGAAGCGGTATTGCGTCTTTTGGACGAGATGATCCCTGATGAACAGTTCATTGTTTGTGGTTATTCGTATGGAGGGTACATAGCTAGAGGTATTGTTCATTCACGCCGGGAAACCGTTCGTGGATTACTGCTTGTGGCTCCAATGACTATACCTGTATTCGATAAAAGAGTCGTGCCAGAGAAGACCGTTCTAAAAAGTGACAGTCACTTAATTTCACAACTGTCTTCAGAAGAGGCGGATGAATTTTGCTCCATGGCGGTTGTGCAAGGAAAAACGGAATGGGAGAGGTTTCGCGATGAAATTTACCTTCCTTCTAAACAAACAAATCATGAATTCATCAACAATATTCTTCAAAATGGATATGGCTTTACTTTCGATATTCCTTCTGAATTTCAGTATCCTACGCTCATGATCACAGGACGTCAAGACCATGTCGTCGGATATCACGATGCGTGGCGGCTGATCGAAGACTATCCAAGGGCCACTTTTGCAGTGCTTGATATGGCTGGTCACAACCTGCAGATTGAACAACCCGATGTGTTTCATTCATTAGTCCATAACTGGTTAAATAGACTGGAGTCGGAAAATGTGTAGTATTTATCAATAAGAGTTTACTGGAGTGAGACGGAACTAGATTATTCTTTTTACCATCAATTCACCTCTCTTATTTGAGTCACTATGTCATGTGTGATATGCTTTTAAATCAACAAATTGCAATTATTTCCGATTCATGCTATAATAAAAAGTAATTATTTTTGTTCGGCGTAAAGGATAGTATGAAGATTGACTTTTCGTCTTGAGGGTACTTTGGGCAAGGATAGTATAATACATTGTGTGGTAAACGCACGAGGAGGCAACAATCATGGAACAAGGTACAGTAAAATGGTTTAACGCAGAAAAAGGTTTTGGATTTATCGAACGTGAAGAAGGCGACGATGTATTCGTACATTTCTCAGCTATCCAAGGTGACGGATTCAAATCTTTAGACGAAGGTCAAAAAGTAACATTTGACGTAGAGCAAGGTTCTCGTGGAGCTCAAGCTGCTAACGTTCAAAAAACTGCTTAATCTTCTTTTTTCAAAACAGGTTCTCTACAGAGGGCCTGTTTTTTTTGCATGAAAAAACCCTACTCAGCGTACAAGTAGGGAGATGGTGCAAGGTATTCGTAAAAAATTTCATGCTTCAAAGGTTAGTGTATAGTATAACATACTAGATTGACAAAATGCGGAATTTCCATAAATTATTTTATTTTCTTTTTTACTCAAACGTTCTTTAACAAGAATTGAATTAGTTAAAATTTATATTGTATTTCTTAAAAAAATACTCTATATTAAATGTGTAAGCAGTTTCATAATAGGATTGTGACCGTTAAGGGCGATACCTAAATTGATACGTGTACAATAATGTTTGTTATTGTATTGGTTTCAGTTTAGGTTTTTTTATACCTTTTTTCAGCAAATCTTCATGACAATGACATATATGAAAAGGGATTGTGACTGTTCGGCAGGCGAAACCTGAATTGATGTGAGTTAATTGCATTGCGATGCAATTAACCGGCCTCAATTCAGGTTTTTTTATTTCAACATAGAAAGATAACATGTTTATTGTTTTGAAGGGGGGAACTCGTAAAAAAGTTTGGTTTAAACTATTTTTCTGGAGGCGATGAAAGTGGATAAAGTGACGTTAGCAAAAGATATTTTAAAATTGGTGGGTGGCAGTGAGAATGTTCAAGGTGTCACTCATTGTGCAACAAGGCTGCGCTTTAGGGTGAGCCAAAGTGATAAAGTGAAAAAAGGTGAACTGGAGCAACATCCAGACATTTTAAAGGTAGTTGAAAGTAGCGGGCAATTGCAAGTGGTCATTGGAAGTCATGTATCTGATGTCTATCAAGAAATTGAACGTCAAGGGCAATTTAATGATGACCATTCCGTCGGGAAATCAGAGCAAAAACAAACCATTTTATCAAAAGTGTTTGCTTTAATCTCAGGAAGTTTAACGCCATTAATTCCTGCTTTTGCAGGGGCAGGTTTGATGAAAGCACTGTTAATCGTTTTAGAAAATCTTCATATATTAACGCCAGAAAGTGGTACGTACGCCGTTCTTGCGGCAGCTGGTAATGCAGTATTTTATTTCTTACCCATTTTATTAGGAGTCACGATTGCTAGAGTATTAGGTGCAAACCCATATGTAGCAGGTGCTATTGGTGCAGCACTGCTAGAGCCTAACTTCACTGCTCTGCGTGAGGCAGGAAACGTTGTCTCCTTTATAGGAATCCCAGTTCCTTTATTAGATTACGCATCATCAATATTTCCTATATTTATTGCCGTCAGTCTATTTGCATTCATTGAAAGAAATTTAAAGAAAGTCATTCACAAAAATATTCAAATATTTGCTGTTCCGTTTTTATCTATCTTGATCACTGTACCTTTAACAACCATGCTCGTTGGACCATTTGGTGTTTATTTAGGGACATGGTTAGGCGACTTGGTCAATTATTTGATCAATAGCAGTCATATTGTATCGGGTATTATCATTGGAGGGTCTTGGTCTTTCTTAGTTTTGTTTGGACTGCACTGGGCAATGGTGCCTATCATTTTAGAAAATCTTAAAAGTGGATCTGATTTAATTGTGCCATTGGCAGCAGCATCTGTTGCAGCACAAATGGGGATTGCTTTAGGGGTCTTCTTGAAAACAAAAGACAAAGATATGAAAGCCTTAAGTGGTTCGACATTTCTATCAGCCATTTTATCTGGAATTACGGAACCCATTTTATATGGGATTATCCTTCGACATAGAAAAACAATGATCTATATGGTTGTAGCAGGAGCCATTGGAGGAGCGCTGATTGCGATCTTTAACGTAAAATTAGTTGTCTTTAATTTCTTCCTTAACGTATTTACGTTCCCGGCTCAAAGTCCGATGATTCTCTATATCCTAGGTATTGTGATAACGATTGTTATTGCAGCAGTTCTTCCCATCATATTTGGATATGAATTGAAGCATCAACAGAAAAAAGAAGACAACGCTACGAATAAAGAGCTTGAAACAAACGAGTCAATCATGAGCCCTCTCTCTGGACAAGTGAAAGCACTTCAACAAGTGGGTGATGTTGTTTTTTCTTCAGAAGCGATGGGGAAAGGAATTGCGATAGAACCGAGCCAAGGGGAAGTCGTTGCCCCGGTAGATGGCGTCATATCGGTTACAATGGAAAGTGGACATGCAGTTGGCATGATTTCTAAAAAGGGAGCCGAAATATTAATCCATGTAGGAATAGATACGGTGAAACTGGATGGAAAGTATTTCACTTGTTTGGTGAATCAAGGGGATGATGTGAAACAAGGCCAGCCTCTCATCAAATTTGAATTAGATAAAATCATTGAAGCTGGTTTTCAGACGACAACACCAATTGTCATCACAAATTCCGACCAATATGAGCACATAGATGCGGTTGTTCCAGTTGAAGAGCAAATTCAAAAGAACGAAGATTTACTGAATCTAAAGAAAAAATCTTAATATGAACACCAGGTATTCTTTACCTGGTGTTTGTCTCTAAATATCAGGAAAAGGAGTGTGCTTCCGTGAGGTTAATTATCAATGCAGATGACTTTGGTTTAACAGAGTCAGTGAGTAAAGGCATTTTGAAAGGGATGCAAGAAGGGATCATTACAGATACCACGATGTTGACGAATACAAGACATTTTGATCGATCTATAGAATTAGCAAAAGAAGCAGGAATTGAAGCAATGGGAGTCCACTTAAACCTTACATTATTGAAACCTATACTTGAAAGTGGGAAGGTTCAGTCGATTGTAGATGGCAAAGGGAATTTCTATCGAAAGCCATCATTGATTCCAAGTACGTTTCATAAAGGAGAAGTCCGTGCAGAGCTCAGAGCCCAAATCGAAAAGTTCCTTTCTTCGGGATTAACACTGACACATATTGACACACATCATGGTTTTAGTGTTATGCATGCAGAGATGTTTCAGATCATCCTTGAATTGGCGAAAGAATATCGTGTTCCTATGAGGAAAGATGATGTTTTAACGGATGATCCTTTCATTCAATCTCAATTAGCCGAATCGGGTGTGAAAACGACAGATGTATTATGCGCAGATTTCTCAGTTCCCACCATGCAGGAATCTGTCCTCCTCGATACGATAGCAAAATATAAACAGACAAACGCAACGATTGAAATACCGTGCCATCCTGGATTTGTTGATGATGAGTTGCGAACAATTTCTTCATTAAATGATGAGCGAGAAGAGGATCTCCAGTTATTGTTAAAGCAGGAGTGGTTAGGTTACATGAAAGAACAAGGCATCGAACTGATCTCATTTAGTCAGCTTTAACATGTTAAAATGATAAAAGTATTTTTTTAATAAAGTATGATAGATTAAAATGAGAACGTTACATTTTCTCTGGATTTTCTTCTTTAGGATTGTAGGAAAGTGGGTGATCTAAATGAAAATCAAAAAAATCTTTAATAACAATGTCATCTTATTAAGTGATGAGATGGATCATGAAATGATTGTGATGGGGAAAGGGATCGGTTTTAATAAGCATAACAGTGAAGAGGTAGACTTTTCGAAAGTGGATAAAAAGTTTGTCATTGACAAAGGTCAAACCAACAAGCTGACTGAACTCATTGAACATATTAACATCGAATATTTAGAACTAACAAAAGACATGATTGAATATGCTGAAAATAAATTAGCCGTAAGTTTCAACCAAAATATTTACCTAACCTTGACGGACCATATTAGTTTTGCCATAACACGATATCAAGAAGGCATCGATATCAGAAACCCGCTTTTATGGGAAATTCAAAAATTCCATAAAGAGGAATATCATGTGGCTTTAGAGGCACTAAAAATCGTTGAAGAGAGGCTTCAAATTGCACTGCCAACTGAAGAAGCTGCGTCCATTGCGCTTCATTTTGTAAATGCTCAACAGAGCGGGAGTGATATGAAGCAAACCATTGAAGTGACCAAGATTGTGAATGATCTAATCAATATTGTGAAATACCACTATGGCATTAAACTAGACGAAAATTCAATAAATTATAGTAGGTTTATGACACATTTAAGATATTTTGCCTATCGAATTCTCTCTAAAGAGGGTATACCGGATGAAAATGATTCGCTTTTTGAACAAATAAAAAATCGTTATCCAAAAGCATATAGCTGTGCACAAAAAATGGTCACATACCTAGAGAAAAATGATAGGATCACTCCTACCGATGAAGAGCTTGTCTATTTAATCATTCATATACATCGAGTAACCAATAGGAGTACAAATCGTTCATAATATGCTTTTTCGCAAAATATAAACTGATCTTTTGAGCTACTATTCATATAGTAGCCTTTTTTATTTTGATTGAAACAACAAAAGACCAGCCAAACAGGCTAGTCTTTGAACATGATTTTTTGATCATAATGTTGAAATATCAATCACAAACCGATAACGCACATCACTATTGAGCACACGTTCATATGCTTCATCGACTTGTTTTGCGTTGATCACTTCAATTTGTGGTGCGATCTTGTGGGCAGCTGCGAAATCGAGCATTTCTTGTGTTTCTTGGATGCCGCCAACGAGTGAGCCGGCGATGCTGCGACGCCCCGTAATTAATGAAAACACATGGAAGTTGTCTGGCTTTGGTGGTGCACCGACGTTCACTAATGTTCCGTCAACACGAAGTAAGGACAAATAGGCATCCACGTTGATATTGGCAGAGACGGTATTGAGAATGAGATCATATTGACCGGCTAGTGTCTTAAACGTATCAGGGTCACTTGTAGCAAAATAGTCTTTTGCACCAAATGACAGGGCCTCTTCTTTTTTATTCAAAGAGCGGCTTAATACAGTCACTTCTGAGCCAAGTGCGCGTGCAAATTGAATGGCGACATGACCTAGACCCCCCATTCCGACAATCGCCACTTTTTTGCCAGGCCCAGCCTTCCAGTGTTTTAACGGAGAATACGTTGTGATGCCGGCACAGAGAAGAGGGCTGGCGACATCGAGGGAGAGCTGGTCAGGAATATTGACAACAAATCGTTCTGTCACAACAATTTTCTGACTGTAGCCGCCGTAAGTTGGTTCTCCATCATAATCCAGGTTATTATAAGTTTGAACGACTCCTTTCTTGCAATATTGTTCATCTCCATTTTGGCAATATTCACATGTACCGCAAGAATCGACAAAACAACCGACGCCTACACGATCACCAATTTTGAATTTCGTGACAGCATCCCCTACAGCTGAAACAACTCCAGTAATCTCATGACCCGGAACCATTGGGAAAATACCGCCGCCCCATTCATCAAAGGCACTGTGGATATCTGAATGACAGATCCCGCTAAACTGAATATCAATTAAAATATCATGTGGACGAAGTGCTCTTCGTTCAATGGTTGTCCGTTCAAAGTTTGCTTTTGCATGGGAAACACTTAAAACGTTTGATTGGTGCGTCTGACACATTCTTGATCATCCTTTCAAAAGTAAGATTCGGTCCTTCCTCTATACTGTACGTCTTAAAGTGAACTTTAAGTCAACATAGAACCCTCTGATCACCTCAATTCAGGCTTTAGCATCAACCTTGAATCAAGATTTGAGCCAAAAGTATCTTGTCTTCTCGATTAAAATGGAGATGATGGGAAAAGGGAGATCGTCAAGTAAGAGAAAGAAGAGAAGGGTGAAAACAATGAAAATAGCACAAGCCGCCAAGCAACTCGATTTATCTACTGCTACGCTCAGGTATTATGAGAATATAGGTTTAATTAGACCGATCAGGCGTGATGAAAATGGTGTTCGAGATTATACAGAAGAAGATATTCAATGGATAGAATTTATTAAATGTATGAGAAATGCGGGTCTGTCAATTGATGCTCTTAGAGAATATACGGCTTTATTTATCGAGGGAGAGGATCGTACATTGTCCTCAAGGAAGCGTATTTTGGTCAATGAGAGAGAAAGACTCGTAGACAAACAAAAGGAAATCGAAGAAACGATTAAACGGTTAGATTACAAGATTGAAAGTTATGAAGATATTATCCACAGTTATGAACAAAAACTAGTTCATCAATTAAAAACGAGCTCTATTTAAATGAAGAAAAACCTGTGATTTGTCACAGGTTTTGTGATGTGGTTATCTTTTTGTGTAACGCACCCAATTGTAATGAGCGTAAAGTGGAGTAACACCGTTGTAGGAGCCGAGCCATTCATCGACACCTGCACCATTCCATAAGTTCATCATAATCTTTCCAGGTGTTTGAGGGATTTGAGTAGTAGCCGTATGTTTTAATTGACCGTCCACATACCATTTAATCGAGTTAGGCTGCCAGTCGAACGCATATGTGTGATAAGAGTTTGCTGCATCAAAACCAAGGTTGACGATTTTTTCATGATTTCCGACACCATTGGTATAATAGTTAAACTGAACCTTTGTCGTATCTTTTCCTAGAAATTCGATGTCGATTTCATCCCAAGGCGTACCATCAGTCGGTCCCGTATAAGTAAAGAACGAAGACACGATCCCAACATTTTTGGCTGGTTTCATGTTGACTTCATAAAGTCCATAGCCATATGTTTGAACGGAGCGGTTTTCTCCACAGTCAAACTTATTATACGAAGGACTAGTGAGCGATAATCGCATTTCCCCTAACGACGTCATGGAGACATTGTTTGCGCGCCACGTACAGTTAAACATATTTCCATTCGAGTACCCATCAGCTTTTTGCCATAACCCGGTATTGTAATTGTTAAAGGGTTCATAGAATGATCCACCAGTTTGTGCCGAGGCACCAGCTGTAAATGTGGACAAGCTCAAGCATAACCCAGCGACAAGCAGCATCAGCATCCGTTTTACACGATAAGACATATAAGCATTCTCCTCTCCTTTTTGAAAGCGCTTTCTTTATTGATCATACATGATTCTTGTAAAATGGAAAATCGGTCTAATTTCTGATATTAAGCAGTTGAGTTTGATAGAATCTTCTCTTATTTCATGGGAATTGAGGTATCAATAGAAAAGGATCAAAAACGCCAGTAGTAATGATCGGGTTTTTCATCCTTTACATATGTTTTCACTTTTTCATCCCAAAATATTGATCTCATGCTGTTTGCTATCTTTCTGTAACTGCGATATCTAATAAACAGTCCACAAGCTCTTTTTTTCTAGAATAGAAAGGGAAATGATCGGCATCAAGGGTATAGATGCGCTCAAAAGGTTTAGTGGCATACATTTGTCTTTGCAAGTCAATCGGAATGGAGCGATCATTTGTTGTTTCAATATAGACACTGGGCACTCTTCCAAATCTTTCATTGGTTAATGAAACTTGATCTTCAAAAGGCTGAACAGGCTGTGGACGTATCTTCTTTTTAAACAATTGCAGATCTTCCTCCGAACTTTCGTTGAGCATATCCTCCGCAATGAATTCTTCCATTAATGTGATGGTCTGATTCTTTTCATCAAACGTTGCTTTAGGACCGCCTGATGCGATATCACTAATAGCTTGTCCATTTTCCGGAACAAATGCACAGACATATACTAGTTTTTTGATCTTGTCTGGAATGTTCTCAGCTACTTGTGAGATCACCATCCCGCTCATACTGTGTCCAACTAAAATGACGGGTTCGTCTATTTTTTCAATCGTTGTGACGACTTTGTTTACATAGCTCTCTAATGATACATCCTGTGGAGGCGTGGCGTCTTCGCCACTGCCAGGTAAATCAATTGCTATCACTGTATGACCTTTCTGTTGAAGAGAAGGTTTTATTTGGTCCCAGCACCAGCTTCCTTGGAATGCACCATGAACGAATAGGAATGTATTCAATCCAATCACCTCTATCACTTTTTGTAACCATTATAGTTACAACAGGTGGATCAGTCAAATGATAGTAAAAAATCGCAAAAAAGAATGATTGACAAAGCGGACAGTTGTCCGTAAGATAATACCGGGACAATTGTCCTAAATGAAACCTAAAGAGCCTTGATTCAAAACATACAAATAGATGCGATGTGGATGAAGCTAGAGAAGGTGAGGTAGCATGGAAAAGGATATTGGAAAGGAAATTGAAGAGGTCGCTTTCTCTTTGTTTCAAGAGTTTGGTGTAGAGAATGTCAGTATGCATAAAATTGCTAAAACAGCTGGTGTTGGTCAAGGAACCCTTTACCGCCGCTATGCAAATAAAAGTGATTTGTGTCTCTCTATTCTTGGTGAGAGATTTGAACAGCTGATCCCTGCTTTGCATCTTTACTTAAATAAAATCAGTGATCAGCCGGTTCAAGATCGTTTGCAATATGTTCTCGAGGAGATCCATCTCATCGTTGGTCATCACTTAGACTGGATCCGGATGCTGACGATCTCTGGAAATTTAGAGCAGACAAGTAAAGTATATGATTGTCATTACAGTCAATCACTCAAACAAATCATTCGTGATTTGCTCGAGGAAGCGAAAGTAAAAGGAGAAGCGAACATACAAGACATTGAGTTGACGACATTATGTATGTCCTCTCCAATGACGCCTGAACTCATGTTTTATATTCATGAATCCGGCTACTCAATTGAAAAAATTGCACAATTCGCTGCGGAAAGACAGGTTTTGTCTGTCTTTTCCTAGACATTGAAGTGGCTCATTTCTGTCCAGCCTAACTACTTATGGTTTATCAAAATTGAAAAAGAAAAGGAGCCAACTTAATATGAACAAACAGCAAACAGCAGCTTCCGACATTCGAACGCTGCCCATTATTATTTCATTTATCACAGCTGGATTTATTGGACTGTTTAGTGAAACGGCACTCAACATGGCGCTGAGAAGTTTAACATTAGATTTTGGTATTGAAGCAACGACTGCTCAGTGGCTTACAACCGGCTATTTATTAACACTAGGGATTCTTGTTCCAATTTCAGGCCTCATTCTTCAATGGTTTACAACAAGACAGCTTTTCATCACCTCACTGGTCTTTTCGATCATCGGTACATTTATTGCGGCCGTTGCACCTGTCTTCAGTATTTTAATGGTGGCACGTGTGGTGCAGGCAGTAGGAACAGCCTTGCTTCTTCCATTGATGTTTAATACGATTTTGGTCATCATTCCACCTCATAAAAGAGGTAGATCAATGGGGATTATCGGTCTTGTCATTATGTTTGCCCCAGCAGTGGGTCCAACGGTCTCTGGTCTCATTCTTAAATCGTTAACGTGGCATTGGATTTTTTGGATTTCGCTTCCGTTATTGGTTGCTGCACTCGTATTTGGGTATATTTTTATGCAAAATATTACGGAACCCACAAGACCGAAAATCGATATTTTATCGATTGTGCTATCAACCATCGGTTTCGGTGGAATTGTGTATGGCTTTAGCAGTGCTGGTGAAGGCGGCGGCTGGAGCAGTATGCATGTGATTGTGGCGATTGTTGTAGGTGTCATTGGCATTCTTGTGTTCTCCCTAAGACAGTTAAACATGAAAGAACCGATGTTGAATTTAAGCCCATTTAAATATCCAATGTTTGTGATCGGGTTACTTCTGATTTTAGTGTGTATGATGGTGATGCTGTCTGCTATGATGATTTTGCCATTATATCTGCAAACGTCCTTGGCACTGTCTACATTTACAGCCGGTTTAATGCTATTGCCAGGTGGAATTATCAATGGACTGCTATCGCCAATCATGGGTGGGCTTTTTGATAAATTTGGGCCGAAATGGCTTGTCATCCCAGGTCTTGTCATCGTTGCAGCGACCATGTTTGGCTTCACGAACTTAAGTGTGAATACGTCAATCGGTTATATCGTGACGCTTCATATTACGTTAATGGTTGGGATTGCGATGATCATGATGCCTGCCCAAACAAACGGTTTGAATCAGCTGCCGCCAGAGCTATATCCGCACGGTACAGCGATTATGAATACATTGCAGCAAGTGTCAGGAGCGATTGGGACTGCGGTTGGTATCTCGATCCTTTCATCAGGAACTCGCAGTTTTATGCAAAATGTGGCTGATCCCGCAAATCCAGTCAATCGGCTGCTCGCCTTTACAAATGGCGTCCAGCATGCATTTATCTTTGCTGTCATTATGACAGTGATTGGCTTGGTGATTGCTTTCTTTATTAAACGAGTGAAAGTCGAACAACAAGTATCATAATATATGAAAAGCACTGAGGACTTGGCGCCGCAGTGCTTTTTTTATTTATTCATAGGGGTGAATGTTTGTTTCAAAGGAGCTGAAAATGGGGAGATAGATAAAAAGCAACGACTCTCTGACGACATTGAAGGAAAAGGCGAAATTCGTAACGAATGGATAGAGATAAAAGAATAAGATAGGAGCTGAGATCATGAACTTAGACGAACAAATCAAAATGGCTGAGTCATTACGTCAACCAGCTGAAGATTCATTAGCTGGTCAATCAGAACTAAAGCCAGTCCACCCTCCTGAAGTGAACAAAATGGAATATGATATCCCAACGGGTGCTGGTGAAACAAAGGTGTGGGTATTTAAACCTGTGAAAACATTGAAACAACCCCTACCTGTTTTCGTGAATTTGCATGGGGGCGGTTTTATCCTTGGAAGTGCTGAAATGGATAATCATTGGTGTCCGGTCATAGCAGATCGTGCGGAGTGTATCGTCGTCAATGTGGAGTATCAGCTGGCACCGGAGCACCCTTTCCCGGCCGCTCTTCATGAATGCTACGATGTGATGAAATGGTTATATGAACATCCTGAAGAACTACAAATAGACCCAAATCGATTAGCCATTGGTGGACATAGTGCAGGTGGGAATTTGGCAACAGCGGTTTGTTTGCTTGATATCCAAAAAGGGAACAAACTTCCGATTGTCTATCAAGTGCTTGACTATCCCCCACTTGATTTAGCTACTGATCCAGCACAAAAGCCAGCGTTTGAAGAAGCAATTCCAGTTGAAATGGCGAGACTGTTTAATGCCTTCTACCTGCAAGGTCAAGATCCGCACAATCCGCTTGTTTCTCCGGTCTTTGCAGAGAGAGAAGTGTTAGCACAAATGCCCCCAGCTCTTGTTATCACAGCTGAGAAGGATTCACTAGCTGAAGAAGCTGAGCATTATGCGGACAAGTTAAAAGAAGCAGGGGTAGATGTCACATACAAACAATTTAAAGGAGTCCCTCATGCGTTCACTCATGCCGGAGACTTAGAGATAGCTGAAGAGGCTTGGCATCTGATGAGCGATCAGCTTAAGAAGGCGTTTGAATAAGAAATATTCGGATATCAGTAAAAAGCACAGACTTTTTTTCTGTGCTTTTTTTGTGTTCTTGCTGACGTCTTGAAAAGAAGTGTAGATACAACAATCGCAGTAGTCGATATAATAGTAAGATAGAAGACATCTAAAAAGGAGCTAATAGAATGAAAAAAGAGACACTACAGGCATTTTGTCTTTCTTTACAAGGAGCAACCCACGACTATCAACCTGAGTGGCAGGCAGATCGTTATCATATAGGTGGAAAGATGTTTGCCATGATGGGGGGAGACGTCGATCGCAAGCCAGTCATCACTTTAAAATGTGATCCGCAACGTGCTGAAGAATTAAGAGAAATGCATGAAGGAATTATTCCCGGCTATTACATGAATAAGACGCATTGGAATTCTATTTATCTTGATGCAGATATTCCATCTTCATTTGTCGAAGAGCTAATTGAACATTCCTATCAACTGGTTTTTCACAAATTAACAAAAAAAGCTCAGCAGGCTATCCTCCAACATGATTCAAAAGAAACTAAAAGCTGAACGTTCAGTTGTTCATGTCTCTTTGAATCTCTTCAAAATTGACTAGAGTCACATGCTCTCGCTATACTTTAAACAGCTGGAAGATACGAATAGGGGGATATACAATGGGCTATACAGTCATTACAGGAGCAAGTTCAGGTATTGGATATGAAACGGCTTTGGCCTTTGCAGCAAGAGGAAAAAATCTGATCTTAGCTGCACGCCGGCTTGATAAACTCCAAGAACTGAAAGAAAAGATTCTAGAAACATATCCCGATATTCAAGTGAAAGTCCAGTCTGTTGATTTAACAGACAGAGAGCAAGTGTATTCTTTCTATGAGTCATTAGCTGGTGATGAGCTGGATACGTTCATTAATAATGCTGGGTTTGGCCATTTTGGTTCAATAGGAGAGCAGGATGTGAAAAAAATTGGGGACATGCTTCATCTCAATATTGAAGCGTTAACAATTTTATCCACTCTGTTTGTCCGTGATTATGAGCAAAAAGAGGGGACGCAGCTAATCAATATCTCTTCAAGAGCGGGTTATACCGTCGTCGGCAATGCTGTCACTTATTCAGCCACGAAATTTTATGTGAGCGCCTTTACAGAAGGTCTGGCCCTAGAATTGAAAGAAAAAGGAGCCAAATTACAGGCAAAAGTATTAGCGCCTGCTGCGACAGAATCAGAATTTGCAAAGCGTTCATTAGATGTCGATCAATTCGAATATGAAGGCACTATTAAGAAATATCACACATCAAAAGAAATGGCAGCGTGCTTGCTTGAGCTTTACGACAGTTCAAAAACAGTTGGTATCGTTGATGGGAAGACATTTGATTTTGAATTGAAGGACCCCATCTTTTCACACGCTGGCACAAGCATGAAATAAAAAGTTCCAATCAATGAGATAGATTCTCTTAGCGATCAGCAGGTCACCGAGCCGAAAGAGGTCTTGGATAATGTGGAGCACTGTCAACACATACTAGAATAGATAAAAACACCTACACATTAGGTGTTTTTTTATGCATTCTTTGATGAATGAAAGAATCGCAGGTCCAGTAGATGAGACTGCTGACAATTATGATCGGAAGGGATGTTGAGCTCTCAATTCCATCCATAACAAAAAGCATGACAATCATTGCTATCAGTAAGTAAGCCGCTAAATAAAGAGGATGAAAAGCCTTGGGCTGTAAAGAAAACAACAACTGTAAAGGTACCGCAAAGATGAAATAATAAACAAAAAAGATAGGAGTGTAAAGCATCATAAACGCAGGCTCGCCCTGAATCGGTGGATATAAACATACGAACAAGCTGAGTAAAATGGAACTGAAGAATAGTGTGAGTAGGATTTTGTAAAATGGTTGAACGGAACGCACTGTATGTACTCCTTTTTTGTAAGATTTCCTACATTTTATCATAAATGGGTTGAGAACAACTTCTGAATTCAATTTAGGTATTACGGTATAAATAAATTTTGATAATAGTGCCCTTTTTCCTTTATTTGGTTCTGTGACTTTCACCTCATGCTGATGAATGAAGGAATGGTATAAAGTAAACCCTATAGACAGATAATTATTCATCACATTTAAGAAAAGAGATGATCTTATGAACGTAACAAAATGGTTTGGTGCTGCCCTTCTTTCTGTTTCACTATTGGTGACCGCAGCTTGTGCGAACGATAGCACTCAAGAGAATAATCAAAGTAATCAAGAAAGCACAACCAGTGAAACAAAAGAAAAAAACACGGCTGTTGAGACAGGGAACAAGTCTTTATCCAATATTAAGGTGCTGGCAACAGGCGGAACGATTGCCGGTAGTTCAGACAGTAATACAGATACGACTGGATATAAATCTGGTGCACTTGGAATCGATAAAGTCATTGCTTCCGTACCACAGCTGAAGGATATTGCAAATGTCACGGGTGAGCAAGTAGCGAACGTCGGCAGTGAAAATGTGGATAACGCTCTGCTTTTAAAATTAGCGAAACGAGTCAATCAGCTTTTAAATGATGATCAAGTGGATGGCATTGTGGTGACACATGGTACAGATACATTAGAAGAAACGGCCTATTTTTTACATTTGGTTGTAAAAAGTAATAAGCCAGTGGTGGTCGTGGGTTCCATGAGGCCAGCATCTGCCATTAGTGCGGATGGCCCGCTTAACCTGTATCATGCAGTGAAAATTGCTTCGACAAAAGAAGCCAAAGGCAAAGGTGTAATGGTGACATTAAATGACCGAATTGCCTCTGCTCGTTTTATTACGAAGACAAATACCACCACAACCGATTCGTTCAAGTCTCTTGAGCAAGGGTACATTGGAGAAGTGGCGGGTGAAGTTGTCTCTTTCTATAACGAACCGACAAGAAAACATACAGCTGACAGTGAATTCGATATTTCAAAGCTAAAAGAGCTGCCGCAAGTGGATATCTTATACGGCTATCAAAATGATCAAAAGTATGTGTATGATGCTGCCGTTAAAGCAGGAGCGAAGGGCATTGTCGTTGCCGCCGCAGGAAATGGAACGATGTCAACAGAAGCGATCAATGGGGCAACAGATGCTGTAAAAAAAGACGTGGTGATTGTGAGGTCAAGTCGTGCAGGAAATGGCATTGTCACACATGAAAAAATGGATGATGAACATCATTTTGTCTCATCGGATTCATTAAATCCACAAAAAGCACGCATTCTACTCATGCTGGCTCTGACGAAAACAAAAGATCCAGATAAAATTCAATCCTATTACGAGCAGTATTAAAAAGAAAAAGACCCGACGTATCATTGGGTCTTTTTTTATATGTGTACCTGATCTTCAGCCCGTTTTTTTAAAGAGAGTAAAATGTCTCTCCAAACATCATCTATATCAGTAAGAAAATGTCCTGCTTGCTCGATATAGTGCGTTTTGGCGTTTGGAATGTTGGGAGCAATGCTTTCTATCTCTGCAAAAGGGGCCATCTGATCCTCTTTTCCATGCCAGACATCCACAGGGATTTGTATATCTTTCATATCGAATGCCCATGACCGTGAGAGTAAATCTGGTTCATGAATACATTCATCAACCGATTGACGAGTAGCTTCGTATAAATGCCGCATCATCAGCTCCAGTTGCTCATCGGTTTGAAGAAATTGCCGATCCGATGGATGTAAATGTTTGTTCCCTTTTTTCGTTAGTTTCTTGAATTTCTCTGGTTTCTTTTCAATTAGTTTTTTCTGAGCGCGATAACTTGCCTTTAAGAGCCAAGGCATTCTTTTACTGAGGAAAAAGGCAATCTTGTTCTCCTTTAGCATACTTTTAGGCGGTTTACCCTCCTGAAATGGGGTGGTACTTGAGACGAGAGCAGCTGAAAGAATGCGGTCTGGCAATTGATAGGCACAACCAGCAGCGAATGCCCCGCCTCCAGAGACACCAATCACTGAAAAATGGGAGATATCAAGATGATCGGCCACTTCCTGTACGTCTTGTGCCCAGTCTAAAATAGTGCGGTTCGGTTGTGGATCAGATAAACCAAAACCAGGTCTGTCTAAAGAAATGAGACGAATGCCAAGCTCTTTTGAGATTGGATCATCATCTAAAAACATCACTCTCGATCCAGGTGTCCCATGAAAAAAGAATACTGGGAATCCTTCAAGATCACCGTATTGAGACAAACCAATATGACGTCCATCTTGCAAATGAATCCTGTCCATTTGATCATCCCTTTCATCGTTCATCTAATTTACATATTCATGCATGAAACGCCGAGTTAAGGCGTTTCTTTCGCAATTTGATAGATTTTTTCGTAAAGCGATAATAATGTTTTTAGATCTTCTTTTGAAAGCTGGGCATAGTATTTTTGAATAAGATGCAGCTGAATTTTTTCAATATCTTTATGATAGTCATGGCCCTTTTGAGCAAAATCAACAATGATTTCTCTACGGTTATGTGGGTTAATCTCTCTTTTCACATATCCAAGCTGTTCAAGCTTTGATATGAGCTGGCTAGCGGCACTAGATGAAATGGAGAAATAATCAGCTAGTTCATTGATTGTTCTCGTCTTCGACCGTAGCAATTCAAGTGTCAGTTCTTGCTTGCTTGTTAAATCTGCATACTCATTTTTTAAGAATCGTTGATACTCTTCTACATAGATAGAACCTAGTGCATTTGAGTACTCAATGATTTTTTTGCTGTAATGAATGATATCCTCATCCAATGACATCACCTCTTTTCTCCTATATTATATGCGATCTTAATATTTAAGTGAAGTTAAATGTTAAGAAAAATTAAATAAAAAGAGAATAGACTTGATGAGAAAATGACCTCTATCTCCACTTTTTCATCAACAATGGACAAAGAATACTTCCTGTCATCCCTAAGCATTCATAAAACATAGTTGGTTTGATTTTAAACAGGTAATAGACCAAGGTGGCAATGAACAGGTCATAAAAGAAAAACAAGTATACGTCCTTTTTGGTGATGGCAAAAATGATCGTTTTGTTTGTTTTCACTTAGATTCACTCCTTTGGAAGTCGAGGACTTTTTCATTGTATTATGGGCAATCTCCATTTATAATTAAAAAATAAACCAACTGGTCGGTTTTATTTGTCCGTGTGAAGAAAAGCAAGGTAGAAGGGATTGTTCATAGATGACAAGTACACAAAGCGGGGCTGGAAAAAGTGAAAAGACGAAGCAGAAAATTGTCACCGCTTCACGTGATTTATTTGCGAAAAAAGGATATTCCGAAACATCCGTGCGAGATATTTTAGAGGCGGCTGAGATTAGTAAAGGCAACCTTTATCATCATTTTAAAGGAAAAGAGTTTTTGTTCCTTCATATTATGGAAGAGGATCATCGATTCATGATGGAGACGTGGCATGAAGAGAAACAAGCGCTGCACCGGGCCATTGATAAGCTTGCAGGGTTTGCAGAGCTACTTAGTCAAATGGGGATTAACTATCCTTTAATGAGAGCAAGTGAAGAATTTTGTGCCAGTGCATTTACATCAGATGAAGTCATGGAGCGGCTGAACAAGATTGATGTAGACTTTGATGATGTGATGAGAGACATCCTGCTTGAAGGAAACGAAGATGGCAGCTGGTCGATTCAGCATGTTGAATCAAAAGTGAAAATATTACTTTCTGTATTCTATGGATTAGACGTGTTATATAAAAATGACACGATGCAGCAGAAAAAGGAATTACAAAAAGAGGCGATCTCATTGTTTATTCACGGAATCAACCATCATGAGTAACAAGTGAGTCAGTAAAGGGGAAACAAACATCATGCAAAAACCGATTCGTGAGCAAAAAGCCGTACTTGTTATTTTATTAAGTAATATATTTATTGCGTTTTTAGGTATCGGTCTGATTATACCTGTCATGCCGCTCTTTATGAATGTCATGCATTTAACGGGCAGTACGATGGGATATCTTGTGGCGGCGTTTGCCGTTGCACAGCTTATCGCATCACCTATTGCGGGAAGATGGGTAGACCGATACGGAAGAAAGATCATGATTGTGTCAGGTCTTTTTCTATTTGCGTTATCAGAACTCGTTTTTGGCTTAGGAACACACGTATATGTTCTGTATTTTGCAAGGGTTCTTGGCGGCATTAGTGCAGCATTTATCATGCCGGCTGTCACCGCTTATGTCGCCGATATCACGACTGTTCAAGAAAGATCCAAGGCAATGGGGTATGTATCCGCTGCTATTAGTACCGGATTTATCATCGGCCCGGGAATTGGCGGATTTATTGCAGAATATGGCGTTCGCCTGCCGTTTTTCTTTGCAGCAGGGATTGCATTTATTGCTGTGATTTCATCTATGTTTATGCTGAAGGAACCATTAACAAAAGAAGAGCGAGAGAAACAAATGGATCAAGTGAAAGAATCGACCTTCTTTAAAGACTTGAAAAAATCGATTCATCCAAGCTATCTCATCGCTTTCATCATTGTCTTTGTGCTGGCGTTTGGACTATCTGCATATGAAACGGTCTTTAGCTTGTTTACAAATCACAAGTTTGGATTTGGTCCGAAGGATATTGCGATTATCATTACCGTCAGTTCAATTGTAGCCGTCATCATCCAAGTCCTCGTGTTTGGTAAAATGGTGAATGCGCTTGGGGAGAAACGAGTTATTCAACTATGCTTGATTGTTGGAGCAGTTCTCGCTTTTGTTTCCACAGTCGTGTCAGGCTTTATGGTTGTGCTGATCGTGACGTGTGTGATTTTCCTTGCGTTCGATTTATTGCGCCCTGCACTCACGACCTTCTTATCAAAAATCGCTGGCAATCAGCAAGGATTTGTCGCAGGGATGAACTCTACCTACACAAGTCTTGGTACGATTTTTGGCCCGGCACTTGGCGGCATTTTATTCGATCAAAATATTCATTTCCCATTCCTATTTGCAGGTGTTGTCTTATTTCTTGGATTGGGCTTAACCCTTATTTGGAAGGGGAAGGCGACAGAAGAGGCATCAGCAGAATAATAGAAAAGAGACCTTTCAAATAAGGTCTCTTCAGCGTGTAGACAAACCCTCGCATTCGTTGTCAGTCCTGCGTGCTGGTGCTCACGAATGTCAAATTCGCTCCGCGCCAGTACTCGTCCTTCCTAGGGCTGCAAAGGTTTTCTATCACGCTGAAAA
>NZ_JBQEPF010000015.1:67083-84014 GCF_052045575.1 Bacillus sp. 22190
GTACTCGTCCTTCCTAGGGCTGCAAAGGTTTTCTATCACGCTGAAAAGAAGACAAAGGGCTAAAATAAAGTTCATTTTAGCCCTTTGTCAACAATCTGAAGAGACCTTTCAAATAAGGTCTCTTTTTTTAAGGCTGCGGCTTCAGGTGATTCAGTGCCTGCGCCAGTTTTTGATTTTGTTGCTTTTTGTAAAATAGAAAGGCGATGATATGGCCTACTAATGTGAGAAAGGCAATACCGATAAAATAAGGCATGATCCATTCGAGCAGTGTAGTCGAATATAAAGCGACCGCTCCTACTTGAAACCCTAAATTGACGACAGTGGAGATGAGAATGTTGATGGGTGCTGGGAAGGTAAAGTAATTCCATAGTAAAGGATACATGACCCCAAAGACGATGCCTGCCAAAGTCCCGATGGCAATGATGTGCCACACGTAATGAAAAGAGATAGAGGATGACCATTGAGTGATGGACAGGATGAGTGTCAGCCATACGATAGAGACAAAAGCTGTTTGCATAAATTGATGTTTTAGTTCCTTGATCATTTGAATCGCTCCTTTATATATTTGGCGTAATGACGACTGACGGTGTAGCTGTTTTTCGAGATGGTTTCGACCTCTAAGCGAGCGTACGTACCAGCGACAAAGCTGTCGACTTGCGCTAAATTGAGAATGACTGCATTGTTGATACGATAGAAATGTTCACGCTCTAACGACTTCAGATCCTTCAGCCGTTTACTGAGAAAATACGTCGTACCTTGAGTCGTGATCACCTTTGACAGATGTCCAAGCGCAGAGATCGCTTCAATTTGTTCTAATGGTAAAAGAGACTGCCGATCATTTTTTGGATCTTTGACCGTTAGAGATGTACTTGTCTCCAGCATTGATGCCATCTTTTGTAAACGTTCTTGATTATGTGGATGGCTGATGACGTCTACTTCCGTCACATCCTTTTCTTGATTCCAGAAAAAACGAAATTTCATTCATAAACCTCCTCTCACAATGAGCATAGCAATAGATGAAAGCGAATGCGATTGAATGTTGCTTTGATGCAGAAGAATTCTTTTTGTTGCAAAGATTCACCGCGTGTCTTCGGCTTTCCTTTATAATGAAAAGATACTCGTTCGTGAATGGAGGAATGATGTTGTATCTTGTAGATCAACAAAGGACAGGAGCGGTAAAAGAGGAAATTCGGCGGATTGATCCTGCCTATCCAGTGTTCGTAGATGCGATACTCGATGGGGTGATACAAGGAGATTTATATGTGGATCACCGAGATCACCCGTGTGTCTATTTTGTAGGGACAACAACCGGCATTTATTATGTCGCAGGCAGGACAGAAGCAGCACTTTCATTATGTTCAACGTTCATTGTGGATGTTTATAAAAAGCAGAAAAGAGAGAACAGACGGTTCACTTTGTTTTCAGCAAATCCTGCATCAGATGAGATGATGAAAAAATGCTTCGGTTCCCAACTGAATGAAATGCAAAGACATGCGTATTCTTATGACTTGACCTCTCCTGATCTGATTGTGCCTGATCAAGATGAAATGATTAAACGTACGAATGAACAAGTCATTGCCGCTAGCAAAGTATTCCTATCCAGCTATTATGAAGCATATTGGGGAGGAGTAGATCACTTTTTATCTAATGGCGTCGGAGTTGCCATCTTAAACGGTGAAGACGTGGTCAGTGAATGTATCTCTATTTTTTCAAGTGAAAAACGAGTGGAAATCGATATTTGGACAGATGAAGCCTGCCGTGGAAAAGGGTTGGCTTTGTTAGCAGCTCAGCATATGATCAGCATCTGTGTTGAAAAAGGGAAGACACCGCATTGGGATTGCGATGTCCATCATGCAACCTCGGCCAAATTGGCAGAGAAGCTAGGTTTTCAGTGGACAAAGACGTATCGCTTATTTTATGCCTCACGCTGAAAAGGTTTTGAGATACCAAGCATCCATGGCAGAATGCTCTGAGCCTTCAATCGGTGCAGGAAGAAGAGAGAAGTCATACCGTTGATAAAGGCCAGTAGCAGCTGTTAATTCACTGCGGGTTTCTAAATAACAAGCATCGTAGTATGTAGCAGCATATTGGAGGGCCGTATCCATCAGTTTCTTGCCCGCACCTTTGCCTTGTGCTTTTGGGCTTAAATAAAGCTTTTGCAGCTCACAAATGCCATCTGTGAAAGGGGCAATGCCAACGCCACCAACAATTTCACCATGTTCTTCGGCAATCCAATAGGCTGCATGAGTCAATGATTGATAGTATTCGAAAAGCTGATCAAGGTGTGGGTCTGTGTAGGCTGTACCTTCAATCGCAAGATTCGCTGATTCTAATGACTGGCGGATAATGGCCGCGATAAAAGGATTGTCCTGCTTTTGAATCGGTCTAATATTCATTGGAAAAACCTCCGTTGACATAAGATAAAAAAGAAAAGGAGTGGATGCGATATGTTCTGGCTGCAAACCGCTATTTTTACTGTCATTGTGCTCTGTCTCTCATGGTGGGCGGGAAAAAGACGTAGGCATCGCCATGCCAGGCTAATTGTCCCGATATGTATCACTATGTTTGGATTACTCTTATTGATCGGCAGTTTCTTCATTGGCGGATGGGAAGGGATGGCGCTCAGCATATCAAGCGTCTCTATCGTTCTCTCTTCTATCATTTGTTTGATCATCGTTACAGGGGTTCATCTGTTTAAAAAAGATGACCCTTCGTAGGCTGGGACATCTTTATAATTTGATTCTATCGTATTCCTCACGAAGGATGCCCATCATGATGACATCCGAATAAGCACCGTTGAAATAGAGCGCTTGACGTCTTTTTCCTTCATATTGAAATCCGGCTTTCTCATAGCTTCGAAAGGCTCGTGGGTTATGGGAAAAAACTTCAAGCTCAAGCCGATTGAGTTCTAACGTCTCAAAGGCAAATGTTTGAACCATCCGAACAGCCTCAGTGCCATACCCTTTGTGAAAATGCTCTGGACCATGTAGCGCAATGCGGAAACTTGCCGTATGGTTTATCGGATCAATATCCACAATCGCCGCATCCCCGATCATTTCTTTCGTGTCTAGCAGACAAATAGCAAAGTCTCGTCTACTGTCATCCTGCAGAAAACGGGTATAGGCTGAACGAATTTCTTCTAGTGTGAACGTTTTGCGTGTGCCAGTCATATAAAGTGTTTCTGCATGCTGGCATCCTCTATGAATACCAGGATAATCTTTTTCTTCAATCGGTCTCAAGAATAATCGAGTCATGATGGATCAGCCTCCTCTATATATCGGGAGATTTCAATTAAGTTCATATCAGGATCACGGATATAAATGGATTCAATCGGACCTAATGCACCAGAACGTCTGACCGGACCTTCTTCAATTGGAACAACCTGCTTTCGAAGATGAAGCAATAAACTGTCTATATCTAAATCGGTGATAAAACACAAGTCAGCAGATCCAGGCTGGGGATGAGCAGCTTTTGGTTCAAATTCATGACCCGCTTCATGAAGGTTGATCTTTTGTAAGCCAAAACGAAGGGCTTTACGGCCTTCTCCAAAAGTTTCTTCCTTCATTCCTAATACGTTTGTATAAAAGCGAATGGTTTCCTCCATATGTTGTACAGTCAACACGATATGATCAAGTCGTCGTATCATCAGTCTCTCCTCCAAGTATGATCATTGTTTGAACTGTTTCTATTATATCATCCCTTGAAGAAGATACCTTATTTGATCACGGTTTTATAACTCCAGCTTTCTAGGGACATGTTTTCTCCGTGCAGTACTCTCTCATCAAACTCCGTCCACCCATTTTTTCGATAGAAATGACGATTGGCCTCGTTGTGTGTAATCAGTGTGAACAGTCCGCCGCCTTGCCGGGCGATAAAGGGGAAAAGACATTGCTTTAACATACGGCTTCCAAGTTTTTTTCCTTGTTGGTCTTTTGCGACGACAAGAGCTTCTAAATACCAGTAAGGTTTCTTTAAGGAGGAACACGCTTTTTTTGCCTCCTTTAACATACGGAACACATGCTGAATCGCCGATATGCCGCCAGTAAAGAGTAGCTTTAACCCACCAGATAACACATAATCCATGAGTCCTGGTTCAGGAAGACGGGGATGTTTTAACAGGGCGGCAGACACAATTTTCTCGTTCTCAACCCCGACCAAACAGATTTGATGCTGAAAATATACCTTTGTATTGATCAAATGCAGCTGACGGGCGAAAGCAGAACGCTTGGTCACCTTTTCGCATAATAAATCAAAAAATGAATAGTTCTGAAATGAATCATCTAACAACGCTGCCACTTGAGGCAGTTCATCCTCTCTAGCAAGTCTGAATTGAAGCATATGATGGTCCTCCTTTTTTGAACAGATATAGATTATTGAACATGTGTTTATTATAATAAGAGGAAAATAAACCGAACATCGGCAATGAATGATCTCTTGTTCATAAATAGACAGGTATAGCCAGATTGTTCAAAAATGGAGGGTGTTTGATGAAGGACAGACGAACAATCAAAACCAAAAAGGCGATACGGGAAAGCTTTCTTGAGCTTTTAAAGGAAAAAGATGTTCAGCAAATTACAGTATCAGAGCTATCTAGAAGAGCGGATTTAGGTAGAGGGACCTTTTATTTGCACTACCAAGATGTATTTGATTTGCATGAACAGCTTGAGAAGGAACTATTTCATCAGCTTGGCGGACTGTACGATGAATCGTTTCCAAGCCAGGACCCGCTTGATATGCTGTCCTTTTTAAACAAAACAACTGAGTATTTAAAAGAAAAACAATTCATGATGACGTTATTTGTCAAACCAAATAGCCCAACGACGAATCAATTTAAAGCGTTTTTTAAAGAAAAAATCATGAAAGAGTGGCAACTTGATCAGCGTCAAATTACGGAACGTGAACAGATTGAGGCTTCATTTGTTGTGTCTGGTGTTGTTGGTGTACTGGAGGAATGGATTCATGAAGGGATGACAGTCGAAGCGGGGCAGCTTGCGCACATCTTGTACAAGCTTCTTATGAAGGTAGAACAGGAATCGTAAGAAACGAATTGATCATATATCATTTTTCTATTCTTTCTGTTAAAATGGGAATATACGTTCTTATTTCAGGCGGGGAGTGGTGAGATTGAAAAGGAAATTACTATTTTATGGGGCAATGAGCATTGATGGATATTTAGCAAGGGATGATCACCGTTTAGATTGGCTCATAGGAACAGAGGGCGAAGAGGATACGAGATATGAGGAATTTTATGCATCAGTCGATACGCTGATCATGGGAAGGAACACATACGAACAGGTTCTCAAACTTTCACCTGATGAGTTTCCTTATGAAGACAAGACGTGTTATATCGTTTCTCGCACTTTACAAGACAGTCATACAGGAACCCACATCGTTCGTGAAGATGTTCTCTCGTTTATCAAAAATTTAAAAAATGAAAAAGGCCAGCATATCTGGATAGTAGGAGGCGGGGAACTGCTTCAAGCATTATTAAAAGAAAAATTAGTCGATGAGCTGTATCTCCAAATCGCACCTGTCATGATTGGAAAAGGAATCCCTCTTTTCCCTCCAACTGAACAGGAATCTAGATTTTCATTACAACAAGTGAATCAATACAAACAAATTGCTGAAATGCATTTTGTGTTAAAAGAAGACCACTAAGTCACAGGGGTCTTTTTTTAATCAAACAAACACGTTGACAAGAAAATATCCTAGTGTTAGGATAAATTTATCCTAGTTTTAGGATTTATTGAAAAAGGAGTAGTTGCCATGGTGCAGCAAGATCAAGAATTAGACTTAAGGCTTTTCCGAGTGTGGATGAAAGCCTATCATGCCCTTTTTGCAAATATCCAAAAAGACATTGAACGTTATGATATCGGATTTGAAAACTTTCAAATTCTTGAATTACTGTATAGTAAGGGACCACATCCCGTTCAAAAAATTAGTGAGATTTTATCCATTCCAAGTGGGAGCATCACCTATGTGGTCAACAAATTAGAAAAACAAGAATTAGTCAAAAGACAATGTGCACCTTCTGATAAACGTGTATTCCATGTATTACTGACAGATAAAGGGAAGCAGCTATTTGACGATATTTTTCCAAAACATACAGATGTCATATCACAAAATCTGTCCTTTATCGAAACAGAGGAAAAAGAGCAGCTCATTGAATGGTTGAAAAAAATTGGTTTAGGTGCAAAACAACTTCACGAAAAGGGGAAACAAGATGACACGCAGTTTTGATACATTGGTACGTGAAAGACGATCAGCATCAAATTTTTTGCCGAATATCTCGATTTCGAGAGAAGAGCTTAATAGTATCTTTGAAGAAGTGAAGCTGGCACCTTCAGCCTTTAATTTACAGCATACGCAATATGTCGTCGTCCAATCAGAAGCGCTTAAAGAGCAAGTAAGAGATGCTGCATTTGGACAATATAAGGTGCATTCCGCTTCAGCAGCGATCATTGTGCTCGGCGATCCGAAAGCTTATGAGCAAGCAGGAAACATTTATGAAGGCCTAAAAATGCTCGGCATCTTAAATGCGCAACAATATGAGGAAATGGTCAGAGAGACGATGAGTTTTTATGTGCAGAGAGGATCAGACTTTCAGAAAGAAGAGGCGATTCGAAATGCTTCATTATCTGCCATGCTATTTATGCTTGCCGCCAAAAACAAGGGATGGGATACTTGCCCAATGATCGGCTTTGACCCCGAAGCAATGAAAAAGGTGTTAAACATCGAATCAGATTTGGTTCCTGTATTAATGATTACACTCGGAAAAGAAAAAGTAGAGAGCAGACAAGCGAGAGGCTACCGCAAGCCGGTCTCTGAATTTGTGACATATTTATAAGATAGGGGGTTCCATTCATGGAACTAGGAATTAGTACATTTGTAGAAACAACACCTGATTTTCAAACAGGAAAAACAGTCAGCCACGCACAGCGCATTCGTGAAGTAGTAGAAGAAATTATTTTAGCAGATCAAGTGGGTCTCGACGTTTTTGGTGTAGGAGAGCATCATCGTGAAGATTTCGCCGCATCAAATCCAGCAGTCGTATTAGCAGCTGCGGCAACGCAAACAAAGAATATTCGTCTGACAAGTGCCGTAACTGTTCTTTCATCGGCAGATCCTGTTCGTGTGTTTCAAGATTTTGCGACATTAGATGGCCTTTCTAACGGGCGTGCAGAGATCATGGCTGGCCGTGGATCATTTATTGAATCGTTCCCGCTTTTTGGCTATGACTTAGATGATTATGAAGAATTATTTGAAGAAAAACTAGATTTACTGTTGAAATTACAGCAGTCAGAGCGTGTGACGTGGAGCGGTAAGCATCGTCCTTCCATTCAGGATGTCGGCGTATACCCAAGACCTGTTCAAGATCCGCTTCCGATCTGGATTGGCAGTGGAGGAAACAGAGAATCTGTCGTACGTGCTGGATTATTAGGATTACCACTTGTCCTTGCCATTATTGGCGGCAGCCCTAGACAGTTCGCACCGCTCGTGCAGCTCTACAAGCAAGCTGCGATTCACGCTGGACATGACCCTGAGAAATTAACGGTGGCATCCCATTCACATGGATTTGTTGCGGAGGAAACAGAATTGGCAGCAGATCAATTCTTCCCTTCTACACAGCATGTCATGAATACATTAGCAAGAGAACGAGGCTGGGGACCTTATACCCGTTCTACATTCGATGCAGCAAGAACATTAGAAGGTGCATTGTATGTAGGAGATCCAGATGCCGTGGCAGAGAAAGTGATACATCTGCGAAAAAATGTAGGCATTACGCGCTTCATGCTGCACGTACCGGTCGGTTCGATGCCGCATGATCAAGTGCTGAAAGCTATTGAGTTATTTGGAAAAGAAGTGGCTCCTAAAGTAAGAGAAGAGGTTGCCCGCTGGGAAGCCGAACAAGCATAACAAAAAAGTCGATCAAGTGAATAGGCTTGATCGACTTTTTCTTATGCTTAAGGATCAATAACACATGGTTTCACTGTAGGGCATGAAGCAGCAGAAGCAAATGGTGTGGCCGTCAAGGTGAAGAGGAAAACAAGTTGAAAACAGATAAGCCATTTTTTCATGAAATCACCTCCGTTATCAATTGTTTCACTAGAACGAGGTGAGGATAAAAGCATAGAAGTATGTAACACCCTCTATCCAGCATAAGACAATCATATCATAATTTTCAAAAAAATGAAAAAATAACTTACGAAAGTTCTAAATTATGGTATGGTTAATATGTTCAACAAAAAAAGGGAGGGATTTTTGTATGAAAAAGGTCATAACTTCTGTTTTGGTTGGAGCAATTGTTTTAACGGGTGCGGGTGTCACCGCTGTCCCGGTAGAAGCGAAGGGGAAAGTAAACAGTGAAGTTACGGTACAAGCAAGTCGAACCGTCTCGGAAACGAGAACATATACGACGTCAAACATCCCATCAAGTATTACATATGCAAAGGATGGATGGGTCGGTATTCTCTATCAATCGTCAATTGAAGAGTTAGGTTTAGGAAAATATAGAGTTACCTTTACTGGAACGGTTGTACGCGATCCAGGATTTAATTAAATAAAATGTAAAGCTGACAGGTGGACAAGCCTGTCAGCTTTTTTTAATGGGGATAATAAAGAATCATTTGCATCCGTACCATCTGTTCTCCTGATTGTTTATACTCATGGGCACGGTCAGCTTTAAACCGAATCGAGTCGCCAGCTTGTAATGTGTATTGCTCATCACCGATTGATAAATCAAGTGCTCCCTCAAATACGGTAATCAATTCCTCTGTACCGCCGATATGTTCTTCCGCACTTAACGACCCATGAGGATCAATTTCTACCTGATAGACTTCAAATTTTCTCAGGTCATCAAATGGGAACGTCGTATATACCCGATACCTTCCCTCGTCCTCTGTTAAAACTTGTCCTTCTTCTTTTCGCACAAACTTAATCTCAGGCTGCGGTGCGTATATGAGTTCACTAAAAGACACCTTCAACCCATTGGCGATTTTCCACAGAGTGGTGATGGTTGGTGTGGATTCTCCTCTTTCGATTTGCCCAATCATCGTTTTACTCACACTTGTTACCTCAGCCATCTTTTCTAGGCTTAATTTCTTTTGCTCTCTTAACAGTTTGACATTTCTAGCAATAATCGATTGTACATCCTCCATCAAAAAAACTCCTTTCTGGATTTACTTTATAACGACTGAATAGTACAATAAAACGTAATATATACACAATAAAGACTTTTAAGTCTAAATAACGTATGAGAAGGAGGTAACAGTTTGATTGTTTCCATGTTGATTTATGCTTTTGTTACCAGCTTTACCCCTGGACCGAATAATATCATGGCGATGGTCTTTACGAATAAATATGGGGTCAAGCAAACATTTCGATTTTGTTTAGGGGTTGGGATCGGATTTTTGGTCATTTTATGTTTGAGCGGTTTTTTCAATATGATTCTTTATCAAGTCATGCCGAAAATCGGCTGGGTCATGGCTTTCATCGGAGCCGGTTACATGATCTATTTAGCTGTCAAAATCATGAGAAGTAAAGGCGGAGATGACGAAACACTAGACCGCTATAATCATTTTATCCCGGGGATGCTGCTGCAATTTATTAATCCGAAAGCCATCTTGTATGGGTTAACCGTCATTTCCACTTTTGTTCTGCCGTATGGACAGTCCAATATGCAATACATGTTGTTGACGTTGATTCTCGCCATCATTGGTTTTTTAGGCACATTTAGCTGGAGTTTATTTGGCTCTGTATTCAAGCGTTTTTTGACTCTTTATCAGCGGCCGTTCCAGTTCGTCATGGGGCTGCTGCTTATGTATAGTGCGATTTCGATGATCTGGAGTTATGTCATGTAAGCGGTCAGGAGACTGGCCGCTGCCTGCCCATCACAACCGTATCATAATACATGCCGTCCGCCAGCCGTTTATCTTTTTTTAACAAGCCTTCAATCTCAAAGCCATAGTGTTCATATAAACGAATGGCTTTTTGATTGGTTTCCATTACTTGAAGTGACATCTTTTGAATGCCTTGCTGATCTGCCCAGTCGATCGATGCAGCTAAAAGTTCTTTCCCGATGTGATAGCCCCAAGCGGCCTTCTGTACGGCGACGCCAAACGTTACTTTGTGAGCAGAGCGCTTAAGAGAATGCCCTTCGCATCTTGAAAAACCGACAATGTCTCCTTCAATATCTGCAACTAAAAAGAGATGACGGCATTCCTTGGAATCCTCTTGAATCAACGCCTCGAACCCTTTCTCATCAATAAAAGCTTCACCCGGTTCACGATCTAAATATTCGGTTTCACCATCGATTTTCAGTCTGAGAGCTGATAACTGTTTGGCATCTGCTAATGCAGCAGAGCGAATACGATAAGTCACACCACGTACAGTGAACATACTTTCAGAAATGATCATTGAACAGACCACCAACCTTTCATTCCATTATGTCTATCATACCTGAAACGCGCACACAGCACACTCAGATGTTTTGTCATGTGCAAAAAGGCTAAATAAACAGTATCAAACGTGGAGGTGGAACAAAATGAGTGAACAAAATGGACATATGGATAAAGCGAAAGGAAAAACAAATCAAGTCAAAGGTCAAGTGAAAGAAAAACTTGGCGAAGCGACAGATCATGAAAACCTGAAAGCAGAAGGAAAGAAAGATCAAGTAAAAGGAAAGCTTCAAGATAAAAAAGGTGACGTGAAAAATAAGCTGAATCAGTAGTTTGCGTATACTTGCACTCGCCCCATGTATCCATCATCACATTCCTTTCATCAATAAAATCAATAGGTGTGTGAAAAGAATTGATTATAAATTCTCGCTTCCGTCATGTAGAATTTAAATAGAAGACATGAACAAGGGAGATGGATGACTTGGAGCAAGTATGGGGGAAAGTTGACGAGTATATCAAAGACAAATTGATGGCTAAAGATGACGTATTGGAGCAAACTCTTATCAAGAATAAGCAAGCCGGGTTACCAGAAATAGATGTGTCGCCGGCCCAAGGGAAACTGCTTTATTTGTTAGCAAAAACCAAGGGTGCAAAGCGCATTTTAGAAATCGGTACACTTGGCGGTTATAGTACCATTTGGCTTGCCCGTGCACTTGAAGAAGATGGAGAACTTTTGACATTAGAGGCTGTCAGTCATCATGCAGAAACAGCACAGCAGAACATAGACAGAGCAGGCCTAGCAGAACGTGTCACCATTTTACAAGGAAAAGCGTTAGATACTTTATCTCAGTTAAAAGAGCAGGATACGCTTCCGTTCGATTTGATTTTCATTGATGCAGACAAACCAAACAACCCGCAATATTTGAAGTGGGCGTTACATTTCTCAAAAAAGGGAACAGTCATTATTGCAGACAATGTGGTCAGAAATGGGGCAGTTCTCCATGCCTCTGATCAAGATGAGCGAGTGAAGGGAACGCGTGAATTTTTCGATTTACTCAAACAAGAGTCGAGAATTGAAGCAACCGCTATTCAAACTGTTGGCGAAAAAGGCTATGACGGCTTTATATACGGTATCGTAAAATGAAAAAAGCTTAACCGCATCCGGTTAAGCTTTTTCTATTAGAAAAACCATCTAGCTGTGCCCATCAGCATGACGCCTACTAGAACGGTGAGGGACAAGCTTTTTGTCCAAACAGCGATTAACACAGTTGGAACCAAGACAGCAAGGTACATCCAGTGAATGGTGACGCCTGCTGTAGTATGTATGAATAGATGCTCTGCAATCAAAGCGGTAAATATACAAATGGGGATAAATGATAACCATTTGAGCACCACTTCTGGCATCTGGATACTCCTTACAAATAAAAATGGAACGACTCTTGGGATGATGGTCACAATCATACAGCCAAGAATGAGCCATAACATAAAACTGCTAATCATTTATCTGTCACCACCCCAATAGTGGCAACAAGCACAGTTGCCAACAAAACAGCCACGTGTGAAGGAACAAAATGAAGCAGCACAAACATCGCAACAAACATATATAAAACAAGTGATAAGCGATGGGTGAGCTTATTTTTTGGCACCGTCTGTAAAGAAAGAATGAGCAGCGCAGCAAACATCGCGGATAGGGCAAAATCAAGACCAAGCGCCTCTGGATTTGAAATCCAGTGTCCGAATATTCCGCCAAGTGTACACGCAGCAATCCAGCATAAATAAGCTGTAATGTTCAGTCCATGCATCCATCTGTTATTCAATTTTCCTTGCTGTGCTAATTTATTCATCGCTACGCCAAAGGATTCATCAGTAAGCAGAAGACCAAATCCGATGTTCTGCTTTACAGAGTAGCGTGTAAAATGGGGGGCAAGCGTAAGGCTGAGTAACAAATGCCGTAAATTGACAATGAACGTGGTGAAAATAATAGCGGAAAGAGGGCTTCCTGTCACAAGTAATGCACAGATGATAAACTGTGAAGCGCCAGCATAAATAAAGATAGATAACAGCGCGATTTCCCATATACTTAACTGCGAACTAATGCCAACAATTCCAAAGGCAAACCCAATGCTCATATAACCAAGCAAGGTTGGCACACAATCTTTTATTCCCTCAAGAAACGGTTCGTTTCCGGCAGTGGGAATGTGTTTCCTAGCTTCAACATCCAAATACCTCTACTCCTTTTCTGTGTAAACATCAATTGTTTTACTTACTATAAGAAAACGAATTCATCATGTCAATCCTATTGAACTTCTATTATATGAAGAAACATGGCGATAAAAAGGATTGAAGTGAACCAGATTTTGTTATAGAGTAATCAGAAAATAAACACAATTGGGGTGACTGATATGCAATGGAAGCCTTTATTTGAACATGATGTACCAAATCACCTCCGTCCATAACGGAGAGTGATCTCCGTTTGTGGATATCGCAGTGAATATATCCAGTAACGGAGGGGAAAAAATGAATGGAAAATATATAGGAGCCCTTTACTTAGCGTTAGCTGCTAGTATTTGGGGCGGTATGTATGTAGTGGTCAAAGTAACAGTTGCGGTTGTCCCGCCACTTGAGCTCGTCTGGATGAGATATGCAGTAGCTGGAGTCGTTCTTGTGTTCACGATTTGGCGTTTGGGCTACTCTTTTCGGTTAGACAAAAAGGATATCCCGCTAATTGTGGCGATTGGATTGATTGGCAACTTTCTTTCGATCGTGACCCAAGAAATTGGCACAATGTATACGTCTGCACAAATGGGTGCCGTCATCACATCGGCCACACCTGCTTTTATGGTGCTTTTCGCTTTCTTTCTATTAAAAGAATCATTCACAGTGAGAAAGTGTGTCTCCATTCTGCTTGCTACAGTAGGTGTACTGACGATGATTGGACCTGTCGCTGTTCAAACGGATGAGTTTGTTGGCGGTCTTTCGCTGATGATCGCTGCATTAACATGGGCGCTGATGTCTGTTCTTTTGAAACGAGTACCAGGAAAGTATCCTCAAGTAGTGACGACAACATATGCGATCATTGTGGCTTTTATCGTATTAACACCACCTGTCTTGTTTCGTTTGCCTCATCTTGATGTGCAGCAAATGGCAAGACCGGAAATATGGGGCGGCATTCTGTATCTAGGTATCATCTCAACGGCCCTTGCTTTCTTTTTGTGGAATAGAGGGCTTCAACTGATGGACGCTTCAAGCGGTGGTCTGTTTTTCTTCTTTCAACCAATCGTTGGTACGGTCCTTGGATGGCTGCTTCTAGGTGAAGAGATGGGCTTACGTTCGTTTGTTGGGATTTTGTGTATTTTCGCAGGTGTATATACTGTCCTGCGTCAGAGAGAGTAAGACGAGATTCCCCTTGAAGAAGGGGAATTTTCTTTACAATGAATAGATGAGAGATTCATAGAAGGTGGAGGTGAGCAGGATGATCCAGTATCCATTTTTGCAAAAAGGACAAACGATTGGGGTGACAGCACCGTCCTCAGGTGTGCAACCCTCTTTGCATAAGATGTTTCAACTGTCTTGCGATCGGATGAAAAAAAGAGGCTATGAAGTCATATGTGGAGAGACAGTATGGCAGCAGGAAAAAGCGAAATCAGCCCCTGCAATCAAGCGAGCAAATGAGTTACAGCGGATGATGACTTGTCATGAGATTGACCACATCATCCCGCCATGGGGTGGACAGCTGCTTATTGAAGTGTTAGAGCATCTTGATTTCTCAGTGATGCAAAAAAAGTGGATTCTTGGTTACTCGGATACAAGTCTCCTTCTATTAGCTTTGACATTAAACACAGGCATTGCAACAGCGCATGGACCGAACCTTGTGGATCTTCAGGGGGAAGAGCTTGATCAGGTGACGGCTATGTGGGAACAAATACTTTCCACTCCAGAGAAAAAGGACGTTACTCAATTTTCTTCTGATATGTATCAAAAGGAATGGCAGTATGACCATCCAAGCATACATGTCTTTCATTTAACCGAGCCAACCGCATGGCGTACTGTTGATCACTTAGAGACGACGATGAAGGGAAGACTGATGGGTGGCTGTATTGATGTGATTCGGCACTTAGCTGGCACGACTTTTGGAGATGTCAAAGCTTTTCAAGAAACATACCTGAAAGGTGAACCCATTCTATGGTATTTTGAAAACTGTGAATTAAATGCTGCGAGTATGAAGAGGTCTCTTGTTCAATTAAAACTAGCAGGCTGGTTTGATCATTGCTCTGGCATCATGTTTGGCAGGAGTGCAGTGGACACTCCTGTGGAAGGATATGAATATACGGATCTATATGAAGAATTGCATAAGGAATTACACATACCGATTATTTACGATATTGATTGTGGACACGTACCGCCGCAAATGACCCTCATTAACGGAGCATACGCGGAGGTGCAGTTGCAACAAGAAGGTAAAGCCGTGCTGAGGCAGACATTTTTGCCATAAAAAAAGGAAAGGGCGACCCCTTTCCTTCATAAAAAACATTACATTCCTTTTGTTTCTTCACCTGCTTTTGGAACTTCCCATGCAGACTCTCGGAATACTTTTTCCCATTTAGAAACGACAATACAGGCAACCGCATGTCCAGGAACATTCACGCCTGTTCGAGCCATATCCATAATCCGGTCAACCCCGGCGATAATAGCGACACCTTCTGCTGGCAGACCTACTGCATGAGCTGTTGCCAAAAGAACGACAAGTGAGCCAGACGGGACAGCTGCAATGCCTTTACTTGTTAAAACAAGGACAAGCATCATGAGGAGCTGCTGTGATAAACTCATATCGACACCAAACGCTTGTGCAAGAAACACACAGGAAACCGATAAATATAAACTTGAACCATCGCAATTAAGAGAAAGACCTGACGGGATGACGAAGGAAACAATTCTTTTCGGACAGCCGTATTTCTCCATCCGTGACATGAGCTGTGGAAGAACAGTTTCTGTACTTGTAGTAGAAAAGGCAACCAAAAACAAATCCCAAATCATTTTCAACACTTCGAAGTAGTTAAAACGGAAGATCAGTGCGACAAGAGGGAACAAAACAAATAGAATAATAAACAATCCTAAGAAGACAGTGCCAACAAGTTTCATCATAGGAATGAGTAAAACAATGCCGTATTGTCCGACAGAAGCTGCCATTAATGCTAAAACTCCAATAGGAGCTGTCACCATGACCATTTGTGTGAGCTTAAACATAATTTGTGCTACTGATTCAAAGAAGGTAAGGACAGGAGCGGAAGCTTTCCCAATGCCGCTTGCGGCTACACCGAATAAAATAGCGAAGAAAATCACTGCTAGTAAATCATTCTGAGCCATGACATCGATGATATTGGTTGGAATGATGTCTAAAACCATCTGTTTAAAATCGACGACCTTTTGAGTATAACCATCGAGTTCCCCAATATCTTTCTTAGCTAATTGAGAGAAATCGAGTCCAACGCCTGGCTTTAACACGTTGGCCAATAAAAGCCCGATTCCAAGAACGATGGTCGTAATGACTTCAAACCAAATGATTGTCTTTAATCCGAGACTGCCCATTTTCTTCATTCCACCGCTGCCAGCTGCGCCGATGACAATCGTAGAGAAAACAATAGGGACTACAATCATTTTAATCAATCGGATAAAGCCATCCCCAATGGGCCGCAGTGCCATTCCGAAATCAGGGAAGAAGTGGCCGATAAGAGCTCCTATCACCAAAGCGATCATGATTTGAAAAGCGACAAACTTTTTCATCATCTCCTACCTCCTTTAAATGCATGGAAAATATTAAGAATTTTCCAATAAATAAAAATTCTAGGTGACCATGTTTTGTCCTCCTTTGGATTTAGAAAGATTTTATTTAAGAATCATTAGAATTATGAAGAAAGAAATGAAAATAGGGCGATTGAAACTCTATTTATCTAACAAAAGAGCACTTCTTAAAAAACATTAAACTTTTTTAGAAAAATGTATTGACCCTTTTGTATGATTCATGGTATATTTTTATTCGTCGCTGATGACGCATCTGAAACACTGATGCTCAGACAGATACGATAAACAAACTTCAAAAAGATGTTGACTTAATAAAAACGATATGTTAAGATAATTAAGTCGCCTGATTAAGCGCCCGTAGCTCAATTGGATAGAGCGTTTGACTACGGATCAAAAGGTTAGGGGTTCGACTCCTCTCGGGCGCGCCAATAACATTTAACCACGCGGGTGTAGTTTAGTGGTAAAACCTCAGCCTTCCAAGCTGATGTCGTGAGTTCGATTCTCATCACCCGCTCCATTTTAAAAGATGATCTTTGAAAACTAAACAAGACAAAACGTACCTGTTAATTCGAGTTTTTATAAAAAAATCCTATGATACTTCATAGGTAGTCAGTCAAACGCTGACGAAAAACAAAACTTCGGTTTTGTACTTTTTCGGAGAGTTTGATCCTGGCTCAGGACGAACGCTGGCGGCGTGCCTAATACATGCAAGTCGAGCGGACAGAAGGGAGCTTG